>CAJFUM010000025.1 GCA_904420285.1 uncultured Clostridia bacterium
TTAAAAGTCCTAGTACAGATTTCTGGCCCCGTGGTCAAGCGGTTAAGACATCGCCCTTTCACGGCGGAGACATGGGTTCGATTCCCGTCGGGGTCACCAATATGCCACTTTAGCTCAGTTGGTAGAGCAACTGACTTGTAATCAGTAGGTCGTCCGTTCAAGTCGGACAAGTGGCTCCAAAGCAAAAGAAGAACTGGAATTTTCTAGTTCTTCTTTTTTAGTAAAAAAGAAAGGTAAATTATATGTTATGTGCAAATTGTGGAAAAGGAGCTAATTTGAATCATGGTAGAAAAGCAAGAAAAAAATATAGTAGATAAAGTCATTTTAGTTACAGGCGGTTCCAGAGGAATTGGAGCTGAAATTGTACAATTTTTATCTAAATTAAATTATAGAGTAGTTTTAAATTACAATAAATCAGAAGTTTGTGCTAAAAATGTGGAAAACAACTTAAAAAAGATAGGGTATACTGTAGATATTTTTAAAGCAGATGTATCTAAAAAAGAAGAAGCTGTAAACTTAATTCAATATGTTATAAAAAAATATGGAAAAATAGATGTGCTAATAAATAATGCAGGGATTTCGCAAACAAAACTTTTTACAGAAATAACAGATGAAGATTGGCAAAAAATGATGGATAATAATTTAAATTCAACTTTCTATTGTACTAGAGAAGCTGCTAAAAATATGATACATAATAAACAAGGTTTAATAATAAATATGTCATCTATTTGGGGGATTACAGGAGGAAGTTTGGAAGTTCATTATTCTACAGCAAAAGCAGGTTTAATTGGTTTTACAAAAGCTTTAGCAAAAGAACTTGGACCATCAAATATTCGTGTAAATGCTATAGCTCCAGGAATTATAAATACTGATATGAATAAAGAATTATCAGATATAGATTTAGAAAATATAAAAAGAGAAATTCCATTAGAAAAAATAGGAAACTCAGAAAATATTGCTAAATGTGTAAAATGGCTTATAGAAGATGATTATGTAACAGGAGAAGTAATATCTATAAATGGTGGATGGTATATGTAAGTATAAAAAAACGTAATTAATATATTATTTAATTACGTTTTTTTATTTAATCTTCATTTTTAATTTTTCTTTTATAATTACCAGAAATTATTTTTGGAAGATAAGTAATAATTTTATACACTGCTATACGTATCTTTTTACTCCAAAGATAAGTTTTTCTTAAGCGATGAGGAGTATCAATAGAATTATCATTTTTTACAATTAATGATAATTCTTGTTTTTCAATAGGAAAGATATAATTTTGTGAATCATTATTATCCCAATTATTATTTGAATCTCTAAAGCATACATTTAAAGTATCACTCTCTATAAGATCAATTTCTACTTGAAATCCTAATTCTGTTTTTTCCATTTTTATTTCATTTATATTATCCCAATTAGTTCCAAATCCATAATGAATAAAGACTTCCTCTGCCCCTTCTTGAAAAAGCTTTCCTATATAAGAAATCTTTACTTTATTATTTTCAATTAATTTATCTGTATTAAAAAATATGTTCTTTACTAACTCCATTTTTAACTCCTTTTATCTCTCGTGAATAATATATTAAATTATATTATTATATTATAAAATATTCAATAGTTTTTTAACAAATTTTATGAATTTTTGTAAAATTATGTTGTAAATAATAATTAAAATATTAACCCTTTGTCAGTTCCTATAATTTTTCCAATTATATTATATTGATCTTGTTCTGAAAGAATAATATCACTAAATTCTTTATTATCAGCTCTTAATACTAATGCATCTTTTCTAACAACATATCTTCTTATAATTAATTTACCATTATATTCAAAAAGACCAATGTCTTTATTTTCTAAAGGGGTATTAAATTCTATAAAAGCAAAAGAACCTTCTTCTAACCTAGGTGCCATTGATTTATCATTTATTTTTACAGCTAAACAAGCATTAGGTAATTCTGCAGGACATTTAATAAAAGAATCAAGTGAATTAACTGCTAATACTTTATCATAAGATATATGTTCTGGCATTTGGTTTAATTTTTGTTCTTCAGTAAAAACCTTATCATAAGTATACATTAATGGTTGATAAGGTATTTGTAAAGCACGACAAATAGATTTTAAAGCACGATGGCTAGGATTTCTTTCTTCTTTTTCAATATGAGAAAGGTGCCCAATATTTATATTTGTACGTCTAGAAAGCTCTGCCTTTGGTATATTCCTATCATTACGTACTCGAGAAATCATATTACCTATCATCCGAATCAACTCTTTCTAAAAATTTTAAATAAATTATACATAAAAATAAAAAAAAAGTCTAGTATAAAATAGGTTTTTTTGTAAAAATATAGAATAAAATGTGTTGTAAAAAATAACTGAGTATGGTAATATAATTTTGATAATATGTATAGAATAAAATAAAGGAGAAAGAGTTAATGGATGATAGTAAACAAGAAAAAGATATGGATTCTAAAAATGAATTAAATAAAAAAGAAGTTGACTCAATTGAAAATAATATTGAAATTAAAGAAAATAAAACTGATGATTCAAAATTTAAAGTAATAAATAAAGAGAAAAAAAATAGATTATATTTTTCTTTTTTAATAATTGGAATTTTGATTATAATTCTAATTATATTTTCAGTTATTTTTGCATTATTAAATATAAATAATGCAAAGATTTTGAATAATGTTTCAATTTTAGGTATTGATGTTAGTAATATGGATATTGATGAAGCAAAAAAAGCAATTGAAGATGTGGTAAATACTAGATTAGAAGAAGATATTATTTTAAAAAAAGATGATTTTGAAACTAGTTTAAATGCTAATCAAATAAATGCAAATTTTGATATAGAAACTGCAGTAAATACTGCTTACAACATTGGCAGAGATGGCAATATAATATATAACAATTATAATATCTTATTTACTACTTTATTTGGTAAAAAAATAGATTGTAATTTAAACTATAATAAAGAATCTCTAAATCAAAAAATAGATGATATTTCTTCTAAATTACCAGGCTCAGTTGTACAAAGTAATTATTATATTGAGGATGAAAATTTAATAATTGTAAAAGGTACACCTGGAATAACAATAAAAAAAGAGGAATTAGCAAATACAATTATAGGAGAAATAAAAGATATAACAAAAAAATATAATTTAATTACAATTCCAACACAAGATGCAGATCCAGAGCCAATAAATATAGAGAATATTAGAAACGAAATATACAAAGAGCCACAAGATGCATATGTTTCTAAAAATCCTACTACAGTTCATACTCACGTAAATGGGGTAGATTTTAAAATTTCAATAGAAGAAGCAAAGGAATTATTAGAGGAAGATAAAAAAGAATATATTATACCATTAAAAATTACAGTTCCTAAGAAAACATTATCAGATTTAGGGGAAGAAGCATTTCCTGATAAATTAGCTACTTTCACAACAAGATATGATCCAAGTAATGTAAATAGAAGTAATAATCTTTCTATATCTGCAGAAAAAATAGATGGTACTATTATAATGCCAGGAGAAACATTTTCATATAATCAAACAGTAGGAGAAAGAACTATTGCAGAAGGATATAAGGAAGCAGGAGCATATGCTGGAGGTAGAGTAGTACAAGATGTTGGAGGTGGAATTTGTCAAACTTCGTCAACACTATATAATGCTGCTTTGCTTGCAAATTTAGAAATTGTAGACAGAAGCAATCACCAATTTTTAACTTCATATGTTCCAGCAGGAAGAGATGCAACTGTTAGTTGGGGAGGAATAGATTTTAAATTTAAAAATAATAGAACCTACCCAATTAAAATAGAAGCATCTGCCAAAAATGGAGTTTGCACAATGAGCATTGTAGGTATAAAAGAAGAAAAGGAATATGAAGTTGTTATACAGCCGGTTGTTTTATCATATATACCATATACAACTAAATATGAAAATGATTCTACATTAGAAGAGGGAAAAGAAGTTGTAGAGCAAGCAGGTTATACAGGTTGTACAAGTGAAACCTACAGAATATTGAAATTAAATGGAAATGTAGTTTCCAAAACATTACTTTCAAAAGATGCTTATGATCCTATGACTAAAATTATTAAAAGAGGAACTAAAAAAGATTAATAACCCAAAAGATTATTTTGCTTTAGCAAGCAAGTAATCTTTTTTTATTGACACGAAAAAAAATTTCTCATTTTATAATCAACTATTAAACTAGATTTATACGGAAATAAGCAATATAAAATGTAATAAGAAAATGTTACAAAAATGTTACAAAATTGTAATGAAAATGTTAAATTTTTTTAAAAATTGACTTTTTGGCATTTCCGTAGTAGATGAGAAAAAAATGCTGAAAAATACAGGAATAGAGCGATTGACATCATTTTGCAAGGATGCTATTCTATTAATAGATATATATGCTCTAAATAGGAATTAGTATATAACGCTGGAGGAAAAAATGAGAAAGAAAATTTTATTAAGTATTATTTGTTTTACTATTATTTTTTCTAGTTTTAATTTAACGGCAATAAAAGCAGTTTATGATGCAAAACAAATGCAGAATATTATACAAATGCCTAATGATACAGATACAAATACTGTTATACAAGAAAATGATATAGAAAAAAAGAATGATAGTACAGAACAGACAAATACAGAAAATAATAGTAAAGAGAATAATTCAAAAGAATTAGAAAGTAATAAATATATAATTGATAATGAAAATAAAGTTATTTATAGGGTACTTCCAGAAACAAATGTAGACACATTTATTAATGGCTTTAGCATACCAGAAGATATTAAAGTATTTGAAGATGAAAATTGCAAAAATGAAGTTATAGATGAATATGTTGGAACTGGTATGGTATTAAGAAATGAAACCGACAATGAAGTTTATACAATAAGCGTAATTGGAGATTTTAATTCTGATGGAAAAATAACACAAATAGAACTTACGAATCTTATTAGACATGTTGTAGGTTTAAAGGATTATAGATTATCTGGTTATGTTCTAAAATCAGCAGATATAAATAACGATAATGTAGTTAATCATATAGATATTACCTTAGTAATAAGATATAACGTATACGGAGAATTGGATATAGAAGAAAATCAAGAAATTAAATCTCCAGATATAGAAATTGTTGAAGGAACAGAAGGAAATAACGAATGGTATACAAGTGATATAAAATTTAGAGTAAAAGAAAATGAAGAAGAGGTAGATAAAATTGACAAAACTACATATAAAATTTCTGGATCTAAAATACAGGAAGAAACAGAAATACAGGAAGACGAAATAATAAGCTTAGATGAAGGTACATATTTAATTTCAGCATATACTTATGGCAAAAGTGGTTTTAAATCTTTAGCAACTAGAAAAACTATTAAGATTGATAAAACCAAACCAAATGTAGGAAGTCTTAATATGTGGATTAATGAAGTAGATGGAGAAAAATATGTACAAGATACATGGACAAACCAGAATGTAGTTTTACAGCTTGTTGATGGTAGTGATGAATTAAGTGGACATGCTAAGACTACATATTCAGTTATAGACAATGAAAATATACCAGAAGGAACAGTAGAGAATAAAGTTTTAGAAAACAATGGAACATATACAGCAATAGTTAAAACAGAAGATTTAGCAGGAAATAGTAGTACTATAGAATATATAATAAAAATTGATAAAAGTGCTACATCAAATCCAAATATTAAAGTAATAAGTGGTAATAAAGCTGAGAATTCTGATTGGTACAATGGAGATAGTGTAGTTTTACAAGTAACAAACGGAGACCAGGTAGATGGAGCTTCTAAAATAGTTAAAACAACATATAAAATAGAAGGAACAGAGCAGGTAGAAGAAACGGAAATAGAAGATGGTGGAACAATAGCTATAAACCAGAATGGAACATATACCATAACTGCATATAGTATTAATGAAGCCGGACAGAAATCCGATGGTGCAAGTATTGTAATAAAAAAAGATAATACTACACCAGATGTACCTGGAATAGATGTTACTGAAGGAACAAAAGCAGAAAATAGTGATTGGTATATAAATAATGTATCATTACAAGTAAAAAAAGCAGAAGTAAAACAAGATTTATCACCAATAAATAAAATAACATATACAATTAATGGAACAAAGCAAGTAGAAGAAACAGAAATAGAAGATGGTGGAATAATACCAATAAATGAAAATGGAATATTTACCATAACAGTATACAATTATAATGAAGCAGGTAAAAAATCTGAAGGAAGAATTATAACAATAAAAAGAGATGATACAACACTTAATGTACCTACCATTGAAGTGGTGGCAGGTAGCAAAAATGAAAATAGTGATTGGTATATAGATAATGTTACATTACAAGTTAAGCAAGCAGAAATAGATACAGATTTAGCACCAATTGTTAGAATGACATATAAAATAGAAGGTGCTTTACAATTAGAAGAAACTGATATAGAAAATGAAGGAAGTATAATAATAAATGAAAATGGAATATATACTATAACAGTATATAACTACAATGAAGCAGGCAAGAAATCTGAAAAAACAATTACAATAAAAAGAGATGATACAATTCCAAATGCACCTACTATACAAGTAATAGAAGGCAATCAGTCTAGTATAAGCGATTGGTACATAAATGATGTTACATTACAAGTAAAGCAAACTGAAATTGCAGAAGGATTATCTCCTATAAATAAAATTACTTATACTATAGAAGGAGCAACTACTGTACCAGAAACTGAAATAGCAAATGAGGGTACTATTAAAATTACCTCAGATGGAATATCAACTATTAGAGTATATAATTATAATGAAGCAGGAACACGTTCTCCAGAAGCAATTATAATTATAAAGAAAGATGTAGCAGAACCAAATAAAGCTGATATTAGTGCAAAAGATATAAGTGCTACTGGATTTACTTTAGTAGGCGAGGCATCCGATGTTACATCTGGTATTATAAAATATGAATTTTATTTAGATGAAAATTTATTAAGCACAATAGAATCTACAGAGCAGACAGTAGAAGTTGTAGCAGAAAATCAAACATCTGGAATTCATAAAGCATATATTATAGTAACAGATGCAGCAGGTCATACTAAAAAATCACAAGTGATTGATATAAAAACGGAAAGACTTACAGAAAGTGAAATTGATTATTTTGAATTTGTAATAACAAAATTTGAAATAACTAATAGTAGTGGAGGAATAGTTGATAATGGAGCAATTTCTACAATTTCCGATACAAGTTTAACTTCTGTACCAAAATATATAATGATTAATTCAAAAGAGCAAAATATAAAAGGAAAAATAGAAGGAAAGATAAGATTAGTACGTAAGGATGGAACAGTAGTAGAGGAATTTGATTACTTCCCAAATGATTTAATAATTAATATGTCATATTACTCAAATGGAAGTGGAACAAACTTTACTCATGAAAAACAAGCAGTTTTCTTTGGAGTAAATTTGAATTCGCAAAATATTGGAGAAGGACAAACTGTTAATACTAATATAACAACTTCAAATTTACAAGAAAATAAATTTACTATTTCAGACAAAAAAGAAACAGGTACTCAAACATATACAAGAGCAACAATTGAATCAATTAGTTTAAATGGAGAAAATATACCATTTAGAATTGTACAAGAATAATAAAAAGGAGGTTAGGAGCAAGAAAATGAATAAGAAACTAGGAAAAATATTAAAGATAATTACTATATTAATAGTGTTCATATTTATAATACAAATGGTAATAAATATTACAAAAGCAGCCGATGTAGTAGAACTTTCTCTTGTTCCTAGTCCATATATAGATATAGTTTTAGCTAAAGGTAGGACAAATATTAATTTAAATAATTTTAAAACAGATATGGAAAAAGCCTTAAAAAATAGAGGAATAGATATTAATAAAGTTAATATTACTTCTATTGAAAGCCAGGATGTTAATTTACAAGAAGCATTTGAGTGGAAGGAAGATGTATCAACAAGCGTAGGTAGTATAAAAATTACTAATAATGGTAAAGATGTATATATGAAAGGAAATCCTACTAATGAGGGAAAAAATGCTATTTGGATTGTTCCAAATGAAAAGGCAGAACAAAAATTTACGTTTGATTATGATATAGATTTCGGTGATAACTATAATGCAGCAGGTATGCTTTTAAAAGTAAAAGAATATTCTAACAGATTAGAAGGATATGCATTAAGTTTTAATAAATCAGACAAAAATTGGGCTAGTACAGCAGGTGGAAAAAGTGGAGCTTTATGGAAATTCACATATACTTTAAATTCTAATACTACTAATATGGAAAAAACTCTTGTGCGTTCATTAGATATTGATTCATTGGGAACAATGACTGTAGAAGTTACAGATGAAGATATTATAATATCGGGAGCCGGTTTAAGTGGAAAAGTAACTTATGAAATAGATGAAGAATTTGGAATTGGATTTGGTTTCTTTTCAGATCACTATTCACATGATTGTGATGAAATAGGACATTTTGAATTAGAAAATATAAATTTAACAAATACTATAGTAAAAAAGATGGAAGAAGTATTAAGAGAGCCAGAATTTAGAGAAGAATCAATAAAAGCTTTAGTAAATGTACAGGATAATTCAAATAAACAATTGACTGATTCTTCATCACTAGGAGAATTGTTAACAAGAACTATAAACGACGAAATTCATTTTATTGGTTGGGGAACAAGTTCAAATTATACAGAGACAAAGAATTTTATTGCTGCTAATAATAATAATGGACTATTTACATATAATACAAACTATACGAATGCAATAAATGATACAGCAGATTATATAAAGAGCTTAATAGATGAATATAAATCTTCACAATATGTTATTTTAAATGAACCAACTGAAATTATGGCAAATCAATCTGGAATTATGAATGATACAGCAGATTCAGAATATCCTTATGGAAAATGGAAAATTATACATGATTGTGAATACTATGAAAATAATATCGGACAATTTGCAGATTCTAACCAATATATGTCTGATATGATAACAGAATTTAATAAAACTGGAAAATATCAAATATTTTATGCAGATCAAGCAGTTATACCAACCGAGATATATGTACATCGTAGGCCAGTAGCAGAAATTGAAATAAATAGAAGCGGAAATACAGTAAGATTAACCAGCTTAGGATATGATTTGGATAAATATTCAAATAACAATGGAATTGCACAAGAAGAATGGAGATACAGGAAAGTTGGAGAAACAAGTTGGACTAGCGGAAAATTAACCAATATATCTAGTGGGACAGACTATTTAGTTCAGCTTAGAGTAAAAGATTTTCAAAATACATGGAGCAAACCTGTTAGTAAATATATTACAAAAAATAAGGTGCCACCAATAGCATCATTTAAAATAAAAAATGTTAATACATCTATTTATGAAAATATTGAAATTGTAGATGGTTCATATGACCCATCTGGAGGTACAATTACTAAACGTACATGGACAGTAACAAAAGATGGAAGACAAATATACTCTGGTAGTACTCCACTTACAAATTATAGAAGTTATGGAACAGGAGAATATGTTATGGGATTAACTGTAACAAATAATTCTGGAAGTGTTTCTGAAAAATTCACAAGACATTTTACGATAATTCCAGATGATGAAGCACCAGAATTTGTTGCAGATCCAGTTAGCTGTGATTGGAAAACATCTCAAACTGTTAATGTAGAATTTTCTGATAGATTAGGAAGTGGATTTAAAAATTATAAATATGCTATAACTGACAGCCAAGAAACACCAACAAATTGGAGTTCACCTATTAGTGAACAAAGTGACTCAATAACAATTGATCAAGAAGGAATAAAATATTTACATATTATTGCTACAGATAGTGCTGGAAATACAAGTAAAGACAGAGTACTTGGTCCATACTATATAGATAGATCTGCTCCTACAGGTAGTATAGATTACAATCCTAAATCTTGGGTTATAGATACAATAGAATTAAATTGGAGTTTTTCAGACAGTAAGAGTGGACTAGCCAAAGTAGTATTGCCAAATGGGCAAGAAGTAACTAATTCTTCAACAGGAAAATATACGGTAACCGAAAATGGTACATATAATTTTACTGTAACAGATAAATTAGGAAATAGTCAAGTTATATCAAAAGAAATAACAAATATAGATAAAATTGATCCAATTATAGCATTAGCTCAAAAACCTACGGACTGGACTGACTCTGACACCATAATTACTTGGGATTGTACCGATACACAAAGTGGTTTTAGAGAGGTATTATTACCAGATGGAACACTTTCTAAAAATCCTAAAGGTGAATATATTGCTGGAAGAGTTGGAACATATACTTTTATAGGATATGATAATGTAGGTAACGAAAAAACTGTTAGTATACAAATTCAAAATGTAGATAAAACGTCTCCAAACTTAGAATTAAATACCAATTTAACTAATTGGGTTAATGAAGATATAATAATAGATTGGAATTCTTCAGATACACAAAGCGGTTTTAGAGACATTTTGTTACCAGATGGAAGTTTAACGAAAACTAATGCAGGAACATATATTGCAAAGCAAAATGGTGTATATACTTTTGTTTCATATGATAATGTTGGTAATACGACAATGAAAAATATAGAAATAAAAAATATAGATAAAGTAGCACCAGAGATTTCATTAGAACTAACAAAAGGTACAAATGGAGGAACTATAATAAAATGGAGCATGACAGATTCAGCGAGTGGAGTAAAAGAAATGCTAATGCCTAATGGAAAAATTTCTAATAATACAAGTGGAGAGTATATAGTAACTGCAGAAGGTAGCTATACATTTGTAGCATATGATATTGCTGGTAATATGGGAATAAAAACAATTGATGTAAAATTATAATCTAAACATTGATTTTTTGAAAAAATATATTATAATTAATTATGAAATTTTTTAAATGTAATGAATAGAAAAAATTACAAAGGAAAAAATAATAAAAAACAAGGAGGAGTTATGAAAAAATTAAAAAGATTATTTATACTAATAGCATTAATTTCAATTTTAGGAATGACTAATTTTGTATATGCAAGTAGTTTTAACTTTACTACCAATGCAAGTTCAACTACTTTAAAACCTGGAGATACAGTAGTAATTGGCCTAAATATATCTAATATAGATGCAGGAGAAAGTGGAATTAATACAATAGAAGCTGTATTAGAATATGATGAAAATGTTTTTGAACCAGTTTTATCAACTAATTTTGCTGGATTAAATAACTGGTCAATAACATATAACGATGAAGAAGGAGAAAATAAAGGTAAATTTGTAGCTGTTATAGTACAAGAAGGAATAACAGAAGATCAAGCAATTGGAAATTTAACATTAAAAGTAAAATCTGATGTTAATGTAGACTCTACAAATGTTACTTTTAGCAACATAAAATCTAACGATGGAGTAGAAGAAATTACTAGTCCAAACCAAGTTATTTCATTAAATATAGATAGACCAGTTGTTGAAGAGCCAGAAGAACCTATAACAAATACTGTTAACGAAAATACAATAGATGAAGAAGAAAACTTAAGTCCTAATGATATTCCTCAAACAGGAGAAAACACATATATAATAATTGGAATAGTATTAGCTGCAATTGTGGTAGGCATAATTGCTTATGTTGGTTACAAAAAAATTAAAGATATAAAATAATAAACATATATAAACAGCTTACAAAATTAAAATATTTTGTAAGCTGTTTTTTATAAATAAGTTAATAAAATTATAAATATCTTGAATTTAGAGATAATACATATAAAATATAAATTAAGACTATAATTATAATTGCTAAAATACATATTCCTAGAAAAGTATATCTAAAGAAATGAAAAATTTTATTAAAAATATTTGCAAATTTATCAACAGATTTAAAATTTTCTTTATTAAATTCTTTATATTTTTGCATTTCATCCCATTTCTTGTCTAACATTTTTTCATCCCAACTTCTTCTATCCATTGATATTACCTCTATTTAAATATTTTTTAGTATTATTATTAAAAATATTATCATAAACATTTTTTTATAGCAAGGTATATTCTAATTTTTTTGTTTTTATAATTTTTATATATATAGTATTTTTACAGGACTTTAGCTCTGTCATACGTCCAAACTCGGAGACTCTGCGATGCAAAAAATTTTGTTGTATTTTTGCAAAAAAAAATCAACCAGATTTTATTTTCTGATTGATTTTGTATCTATCTATTCAATTTAGTTCGAACAGATACGTCATTGGTGCGCCATAGAGGATTCGAACCTCCGACCATTTGATTAAGAGTTGAACAGACATTACATAATATTGACAAAGCACAA
>CAJFUM010000026.1 GCA_904420285.1 uncultured Clostridia bacterium
CATCCTCCTGGGCACGCCATTACTTCAACAAAAGTATAATCACATTTTCCTTCTTTTATTTCTTCCATAATTTTTCTTGCATTAGCTAATCCATGTGCAACAGCTACTTTTATTTCTTTATCTCCAATTTTTACTTCTGCTTTTTTTATTCCTTTTTTTCCTCTTACTTGTTCAAATTCTAGTTTTGGAAGCTCCTTTCCTGTCATTAGTTCATATGCAGTTCGAAGTGCTGCTTCCATAACTCCTCCTGTAGTTCCAAAAATTGCTCCTGCACCACTTGCTTCTCCCATTGGATTATCAAAAGTGCTTTCCTCTAATTTATCAAAATCTATATTGGCTTGTTTTATCATTCTTGCTAATTCTCTAGTTGTTATAACTGCATCAACTTCCCACATATTATCCACTTTCATTTCTTCTCTCTGTCTTTCATATTTTTTAGCAATACATGGCATTACTGAAACTACAAATATATTTTTAGGGTCTACATTATTTTTCTTAGCAAAGTAAGTCTTAAGTATGGCTCCTAGCATTTGGTGTGGTGATTTACAACTTGATAAGTGTGGCAAATTTTCTGGATATTCCATTTCTGCAAATCTAACCCATGCTGGACAACATGATGTTGTCATAGGTAGATTATCATTAGAATTAAATCTTTTTATAAATTCCGTAGCTTCTTCCATTATAGTGAAATCTGCTCCAGTATTAGTATCAAATACTTTATCAAATCCTAAGTGTTTTAATGCAGAAATCATTTTTCCTGTAACATTGCTTCCTATCTCTTTGCCAAATTCTTCTCCTAAAGCTACTCTAATTGATGGTGCTGTTTGTACAATAACATATGTATCTGGATCTTTTAATTTTGTCCATATTTCATTAATATTTTCTTTTTCATGTAATGCACCAGTTGGACATGCTTCTATACATTGTCCACAAAAAGTACAATTTACATCATTTAAACTTTTATCATATGTAGTTGAAATGCAAGATTCAAATCCTCTGCCAATACAATCTATTGCTCCAATATTTTGTACATTTTTGCAAGTAGCTACACATCTTCTACACAATATACATTTATTAAAATCTCTAACTATAGAAGGAGACTGATTATCTACTTTGTGTTTTGTTCTTTCTCCATTAAATTCAATATCTAGTACATTAAATTTTATAGCTAAATCTTGTAATTCACAATTTCCAGACCTCGTACAAGTTAAACAATCTTTAGCATGATTAGAAATTATCAAATCTAAAATTGTATGTCTTGCTTCTAATACCTCTGGTGTATGTGTATAAACTACCATTCCTTCTTCAACAGTTTGTATGCAAGATGTTGCAAAACCTTTTCTACCTTCAACTTCTACAATGCACATTCTACAATCTCCAACTTCATTTACATCTTTCAAAAAGCATAAAGTTGGAATATCTATTCCTGCTTCTTTAGCTGCTTGTAAAATTGTTGTTCCTTCTGGTACACATACATCTTTATTATCTATTTTTAAATTTACCATTTACTTTTTCTCCTCTTATTAATTTTACTAATTCTAACCAATTGCATGGAATGGACATGTTCTAATACAAGTCATACACTTAATACATTTTATCTGATTTATATGTCTTTTTTCTTTTCCTTCTCCTTCAATTGCATTTACAGGACAATTTCTTTGGCATAATCCACAAGCTTTGCACTTTTCTTCATCTATCTCTATTTTAGCCAATGATTTACATTCCATTGCTTTACATTCTTTTTGAATAGCATGCTCTCTAAATTCTTCTCTAAAATATTTTAAAGTACTTATTACTGGATTTGGAGCACTTTGTCCTAAACCACAAATACTCGATTTTTTAATATTTACTGCTAACTTTTCCAATCTATATACATCATATTCTTCAGCTTCTCCATTACAAAGCTTTTCCAATATTTCTAGCATTCTTTTAGTACCAATTCTACATGGTGTGCACTTACCACAACTTTCACTTACAGTAAATTCCAAATAAAATTTAGCTAAACATACCATACATTTAGTATCATCCATTATAATTAAACCACCAGAGCCCATCATTGAACCTATTTCTTTTAGTGATTCATAATCAATTGGAGTATCTAAATGTTCTTTAGGAATACAGCCTCCAGACGGTCCACCTGTTTGTGCAGCTTTAAATTCTCTATTATTAGGAATTCCTCCACCTATATCATACACAATTTCTCTAAGAGTAGTTCCCATTGGAACTTCCACTAAACCAATGTTATTAACATTCCCCCCTAGTGCAAATACTTTTGTTCCTTTAGAATTTTTAGTGCCTATAGATGAGTACCATTCAGAACCTTTTAAAATTATCTGAGCGATATTAGCAAATGTTTCTACATTATTTATTAAAGTAGGGCAGCCCCAAAGACCAGCTTCAGCAGGATATGGTGGCTTTACTCTTGGTCTTCCACTCTTTCCTTCTATAGATTCTAAAAGTGCTGTTTCTTCTCCACAAACAAATGCTCCTGCACCTAATCTAATCTCAATATCAAAACTAAAATTAGTACCAAATATGTTCCTTCCCACAATTCCATATTCTTTAGCCTGTTTTATAGCTATTTTCAATCTATTTACTGCTATTGGGTATTCAGCTCTTACATAAATATATCCTTTATTAGACCCTATAGCAAAACCTGCTATTTCCATTGCTTCTATAATTGCATGTGGATCTCCTTCTAATATGCTTCTATCCATAAAAGCACCAGGATCTCCTTCATCTGCATTGCATACTACATATTTTTTATCTCCTTTAGCATTTTTAGTAATTCTCCATTTATCTCCAGTAGGAAATCCTGCTCCCCCTCTACCACGCAGTCCAGATTTTTTTATTTCTTCTATTACTTCATCTTGAGACATCTGGCACAAAACTTTTTCTAAAGCTTTATATCCATCGAAAGCTATATATTCATCTATTTCTTCTGGATTTATAACTCCACAATTTTTTAAAGCAATTCTTTTTTGTTTTTTATAGAAAGTTAAATCATCTAATTTTTTTACTACCTTTCCATCTATATCCTTACATAAAAGCCTTTCTACTATTTTTCCTTCTAATATGTGAGACATAACTATTTCTTTGCAATCTTCTAGCTTCACCATTGCATAAAAAGTATCTTCTGGTCTAATTATTACTATTGGACCTTTAGCACATAATCCAAAACAACCTGTTTTTATAACACGAACATTTTGTATATTATTTTCTTTTATAATTCTATTAAACTCTTTTAATATTTTTGGAGATTTTGAAGAAGTACAACCAGTTCCATGACATACAAGTATATGTTTTTCTCTTGTATCTGCATTAGTATTTTTTCTCAAATCCAATTCTTTTCTTTTTTCTACTCTTATTCTATTTAAATCTTCTATAGTCTTCATGTAAGACCTCCTCTTAATTATTAGATTATATTTATCATCTTGCCATAATTTATTTTTTATAACTTGCAAAGCATATGTTAATAAAATTTAAACATTTTTTTATTAATACTCTTTTATCTAATTTCAAATAATTATTCTTTAAAGTTTCAGCAATATTCAAATATAATTATTCTTCTTTTTCTAATTCATCAATAACTTCATTTAGCTTTTTAACAGTTGCATGTCCATAAACCTCATTATTTACTGTAAAAACTGGTGCTATACCACATGCTCCTACACATCTAGTAGTATCTATAGAATATCTTCCATCACTACTTGTTTCTCCTTCTTCTAGCTTTAACCTTTCTTTTAGCCTATCTAATATAGCTTGCGAACCTTTTACGAAACACGCTGTTCCCAAACATACGGAAATACTATACTTTCCTTTAGGTTTTAATGTGAACCTAGAATAAAAAGTAATTACACCATATATTTCTGCCATTGGTATATCTAAATATTCACTTATTTCTAATTGAGCAATTTGAGGTATATATCCATATTTTTCTTGTATCTCATTTAATATAGGTATTAAATTATCTTTTTCTTTTTTATATGGAGCTATTATATCTTTTACTTCTTCTATTATTTTTTTATTAATACAGTCACACATTATATTTTCTCCTTATCTTAATTACATTTTATTATTTCTTGTATTATATCAAATAGTGTTATATTTCTCAATCAGTTTTCAATCAATGAAACAAGGGGACGGTTCCTTTGTTTCATTTCTTTAATTGTATGTTTAAAAATACTTGAAATTTAAAATGAAACAAAGGAACCGTCCCCTTGTTTCATTATTTTCTATTCAAACGTAATTTTAGAATCTATTGGGCAAATTTGTATAAATGTTTTTCCGTCATTAACATTTATTTCATTTCCTTCTAAATCTTTATATACTGTTTGCCCACTTCTACTATCTTTAACACATTTTATTTTTATAGCTTTTCCATTTGTTATATAATATCCATCTAAAGTACCAATATTATCTAAGGTTTGTCTTCCTTTTCCAGATCCATCATTTAATGTACTATTTTTAGCTTTTGTAATAATTATATTTTTGGTTGTTATTGTTTTTTCACTATCCCAATCAACTTGCTTTTTGCCCCTAGAATAACGTACATATTCTTTTTTATCTGCATCATATTCATATTTTACAGTATTTGCATATGAATATGGTATAGTAACAGTATTTGCAATTTCTCCCTCTTCTAGTTCTACCTCAGCTACTACATAATTTAATACTGGCTCTTTGTTATAGTCTCTTCTATAACCTTTTCTATCTGCTATATTGGATATATTTTCTATACTAGATACCGCATTATGTGGAGCATATTTATCACTTACTCTCCAGAATGATGATGAACTTTCATATATACCATTTATATTATTCACACCAAGTGTTGATATATCAGATTCTGCTTGTGGGCTCCAACCATAATGTACATAAATTGCATCATTTTCTAAAGCATAATCTAGGAAATAATGTCTAGCACTTCTAATTGGTCCTACTTTTTCTAAGTCTTTTCCTTGTAGAACTAGCATTAATCTTGTTTCTCCACCTTCTACTATAATTTCATAAACTATATCTGCTTCTAATAATCCTGCTTGTGGCATTGCATCTATATGATTATCTATCATAACTGCAATTGGTCTTTCTTTTCCTGCTAATGTTTTTGGAGTTGCCACTTTAACTTCTTCATTTTTATCATTTACTTGTTCACCATTTGCATTAGTTAATTCTGTATTTTTATTTTCTCCCATAATTTTCATTGCAAATAAAACACCTGCAATTATAATTAATAATACAAGAACAATTATGAATATTTTTGTTCCTTTTGCTTTTTCTTTTTTTGCTCTTGTTCCTCTCATTTAATCTCATCCCCCTATATATTGTTTCTATCTTATATTTGCATAACCCCTAAACTTATGCCATAAATGAATAAAATTAAGATAATACCTATACATGCACTAAAAATAACTTCAGACACTTTATGTACTTTTGCTTCTATTCTACTTGCAGACACCAATATTGCTAAAACTAATGATAATGTTAATATTACTATATTATCTGTTATTAACCATATAATTGTATTTACTGCAAATGCTAATGTTGCAAATCCACTTAGCATGAATTTATGATTTAATACTTTATGCTTATTTGTTCTTCCTATTGCTATTAAAGCTAAAATTGCAATTACCACAATTACTATAGCAGTAAATGCTAAATGGATTGGAGAATTAACAATATTTTTAATAAAGTTTAATCCAATATCACTAATCTTATCAAAGAATAAGAAATATCCTACTATTAAAGCATTTATTGCTGTTATAACAACTCCACCTGCTGCTACATCTTTTGCTATTTTTGCTTTTGGATGGTATACATCTACATATAAGTCTACTACTGTTTCTATTGCAGTATTACACATTTCAGCAAATAATATTAAGATTATTGTGAATAAGAAACATAAAAATTCTGCTCTACTTAAATCAAAAAATAGGCTTATAATTACAACTAATACTGCAATAACAAGTTGTATTTTAACATTTCTTTGTGTTGTAGTTGCATAAATTATGCCATCTATAGCATTTTTCCAAGCATCTAAAAAATTGCTATTAGATGTTTTTTTTGTGTTATTTTTTTGCTCTTCTTCTATTTTTTTTAAATCATTTTCACTTTCTTGCTTACTAGATTCTCTTTTTATTCCCAATGTTAAAAGTATATTTTCTTCTTTTTCTCTCATTATTATTTTATCTTCTTCATTAATATGGTCATATCCCATTAAATGATAAAATCCATGTACTACCATATATGCTAGCTCTCTTTCGAAGCTATGACCATATTCTTCTGCTTGCTCATACACTTTAGGAATAGATATAACAATATCACCTAATATATCTCCTTGTATGTTTACATCACTAGCCTCTGAGCTTTTTTCTATAAATTTAACTAAATCCTCTTTTTCAAACATCGGAAATGAAAGTACATCTGTTGGGCTATCAATATTTCTATATTGCTTATTAATTTTCTCTATTTCTTCTGGGGTTGTTAAAGTAATACTAATATATAAATTTGTATCATTTAACTTTTCAACTTTAAAGCATTCTTTTATAACCTCTTTGATTGTACTTTCATATTTTTCGTTCTTTTCTAAGCTTTTATATATAATTTCGCAATTTTCTTTCATAAACTATTCCTTATTTCTTATTTTTATACTGCTTTCTTATCTATTTTAGCTTTAGTTGCTACTTTTTTATAATTTCCCTCTGAAGTATAAGAATTATATAAATTTCTCATAACTCCTAATTCTACTAATCTATTTTTATAGAATTTTATAATTTTAAAATATTTATTTTCATTTGTAAGTACTTTTTCTAAGTCTGTTTTTACAAATAAAATTTCTTTTTGTTTAATATATTCATCATAATTACTATCTTTAATTTTTTCTATTTGTTTATATTCATTCCAGAATTTCTTGTATTCTTCTCTTTGTGCTGGTTTCTCCCAATATATCTTTGTGCTTAAAAGTTTTACATTATATTCTTCCATAATATTAATTAGTAGGGCATATGCTTTTTCTTGTTTTCTTGCAACTTTTGTATCTACTATTAAACTTCTTGCATCTTTAATAAGTTTTATATAACATTGTTCTGCTACTACTAATGGCAAACTATGTGTAAATAATTTTCTACTTAATCCTAATAAAATCATATTTTTTTCTATTACATCATTTTGATCTAATTTGCCAACTGTAAATCTGTCGAAATTATCAAATTCTTTTAATATTTCTTTGTATGTATCATTTTTTTCAATTTCAAATTTTATAGGTAATATATTTGAAATATATTCTTCTAATGTTTTAAATATTTTATTATATATTTCTTGTTTTTCACCATCTGAAATATTATCTGCTAATCTAATTGAAAAATGCTTAAGTAATCCTTTATATAGTATTTCTGCTTCTGAAGTATAAAACTTTTTATATCTTTCTATAACTTTAGGTTTTTCTTCTAAAACAGTTTGATAATCTAAACTAATTAAATATATTTGTTTTTTATATTTATATTCTGTATAACCAGTTTCTTTTAAATGTGTTATCATATAATATTGTGATAATGCTTCTTTTTCGAATTCTGAGGCAGTATCATTTCTTACTTTTTTATATATAGAATCCATTATATATTTATCTATAGATTCTAAATATAATGCATAAGAATCATCTAATTTTTTAGTTAATATATCTTTTTTACTTTGTTCCTCAGTATTTGATAAATTTTCATATGCTTTTAATACGTTATTTCTCTTAAGAGAAATTATCATACTGTTTAATCCAATTTTTGTAGGTATTAATAGCTTACTTATTGTACTCGTAATTTTAGAAAAAAATGTTTTGTCTGAATTATAAATTCTTAAACTTCTTTCTTCCATTTTATCATTCCTCGTATAATATATTTACAATCAATTTTATAAGTTTAATTTACATTAAATAAATGATTGTATAAGAAAAATTTAATGTAAA
>CAJFUM010000027.1 GCA_904420285.1 uncultured Clostridia bacterium
TGCTGTTAAAATCATATCAAGCAATTTAAATAAAAGCGAAAACAAAAAAATCAACCTTTTACAGTTGATTTATCAATACTTTCGTCTGGTGCGACGATTTTATTTATTGGAGCCAATAAGCAGAATCGAACTGCTGACCTACGGGTTACGAATCCGTTGCTCTACCAACTGAGCTATATTGGCACTATTAAATTCTTTATCTAATATACAATATTTAACTGAATTTTTCAATAAAAAATTAGATTTATTTTATTAATAATTATATTATCCTAAATAAAAAGCGATTTAACAATCGCTTTTTATTTAAATCTATTAATTAAAAATGTTTCCCTCTTTTTTTCTTTGTATTACTATCACTGTTTAAATCATACTTATCTTGCTGAATATCTGCGCCAAAATTTTGCTCTATTATGCTTTTCTTATCTATATTTTTTCTATCTTCAAAAATATAGTCTTTATTTTCTTCTAATTTGCTATTTTGGTTTTCTAAGTTATAATTAGTATCATTATTAGTATCTCTTTCTATTTTTGCATTATTTTCCCCTTTTTTTCCTAAAGGTTCAAATCCTGCATAATAAGTATCTACATCACTATTTTTATGTCTATTTTTTACTACTATAATAATTATAATTAATATAATAACAGCTATACCTATTCCTATATATAAATATAAATCTTTATTATCAATTCCTGCAATAATCTGTTCTTCTGTTTTTTCTGTAATATTTACTTTAATTTGATATGTTGCTGTTTCTTCATTTGATCTTACTAGAATTGTAATTATATTTTCTCCTATAATTAACTGTTCATTACCAATAATTTCTACATTTGCTCCTTCTGTACTTGCTTTAGCATTTATTGGTAAACTTGTTACACTAGTGTCATTTATTTCTAATGTATATTCATAAACATCACTACTAAATGCTGGATTTAATGTATAACCTTCAATTGTTAATTCTTCTAATCCAATTGTTGCAGCTTCCCCTTTAGTTACATTTATTTTATATGTTTTGACTGTTCCATCTTCTGCTGTAACTTTTATTTCTACAGTATTTTCTCCCATTAGCAAATTATCATTACCAGTAATTTCCACTTTTGCTTTACTATCTGTAGCTTCAGCATTTATTTTTATAGAATCTATGTCTCCTCCAACTGTTAAACTATATTCTGTTACATCTTTGCTAAATTCTGGAGATAATTTATATGAATCAACAGTCAATGATTTTAAATCTTTTTCATTTGATTCTTCTGGTTTTTCTGTTGTTAAATAACTACTATTAATATATGCAGTTTGCCCATTATACTGTACTCTACTCCAACCATTGCTACCTTTTCCAGTTCTTGTAACACTATCCCCTGCTTCTAAAGATCCAACAATACTACTACTAGTACTGTAACTAGATCTTACATTTACACTAGATTCTGCATAAACAGTTTCATTTACAGATGTAAATGTTGGTTTATTAGATGTTTGATTACTACTTCCAGCACTGCCTGAGTTTCCAGAGCTACTTGAACCATTTCCACTTGAACTATTTCCATTTCCAGATGATGCTGATTTTACTGTAACTGATATTGCTTTACTTCCAGTAACCTCATTTTCACTAGTGTCTCCAACATCTTCTGCATTAATAGTAATCTGTGCAGTTCCAGATTTTACAGCAGTTAAAGTTACAGTCTGACTTCCAGTAACCCATACAGAACTTTGGCTTACTTTTACTACATCTGAATTAGAAGAACTAATTGTAAATTGTCCTTCACAATTAGTAGCAGTAATATTAAAACTTGTCGTTCCACCCTCTGTTAGACTAACTGAAGTTTTAGAAATCGAAAAGCTTCCTTTCGCTGCTTGTACTGTTATAGATAATGACATAGTTAAAATAAATATTAAAAAAATTGTTACTATAATTTTATTTTTTTTCATATTTTCCTCCTAAGTGCTATATTTCAATATTAGAACTTCCCATAATGTAATTTTTAATTTTCATATAATCAGTTGCTTTAACCTTTCCGTCTCCATTAACATCTGCACCAGACATTTGTGCACTTGTTAAAGTTGATGTGTCCATAATGTAATTTTTAATTCTCATATAATCAGTTGCTTTAACGCTTCCATCTCCGTTTACATCACCTAATTTTATCACTGTATATGTAGAACCATTATATTTTACTGTATATCCAGTTCCAATATTTCCAGAAGTAACAGTTTTTCCACTTGCATTTTTTACAACTGCACCAGATGCTTTACTTAATATGTTTTGTATAGTTATATTAGGCTCACACATTAAATTAGATCCTGTAGTTTTAAAACCTGTTCCCTTAATAGCTGATGAACCTGTTCCAGATACTGGCTCTATATAGTTTTCATCATCGTCTCCTCTTGCAACATAACCTGTTAAACCAGAATCAGTAACTATTTTATCCCATACATATCCATTTGCATTTGATACATTCTTTTGCGTTCTTGTTAAATAATCACCTTTATCTGCATAATCTAATATAGATGAACTTGTACCAGGGCTTTTTCTAATTGTCAAACCACCATTACATACTACTTTTACTATATCTGATCCGCTTCCAGTAGATCCATTGTCTGATACTTCTTCCAAATATCTAGAAACTATATATCCTTGTGTTCCATCCGCTAAAATTATTCTAGACCAGTCATAACCATCAACATTTTTATATTTTCCTTTTTCTATTAATGTTACCCTTTGTCCAACGGTTAGAGTGGTTAATATTGTAGTTCCAGATGTTCCTGGACCATTTCTTACATTTCCAGGTTCTACAGCAATTGCTGTTATATTACAATTAGTTATATCATCAATAATTTTAAATCCAGTTGAAATAATATATCCTTTTGTTCCATTGTTTAATACAACTTTATCCCAAATATATCCATTTTCTTTCTTAGAACCAATTTCTATTCTAAGAACTTTATCATTCTTTTTTAATGTTGCTAGTTTAGTAGAACTTGTACTTTTAGATTTATATACAACTACTGATGAATTTGTAATTTGTATATTTTGTGTAACTATAGATTGCGTTCCTGGCATTCCACATTTTGTGTCTGGCATATTTTCAAAAACTGGTATAACAAAATTAAATGGCATATCTAAATCACTATCTATTTCTTTATAAGTTTGCATTATTGAAGAACTTTCTGTTCTTGCAGCTGATACATTTTGTTGGTATTGATGCCAGTATAAATCCCCATCACTATCATCAACATCAAATTTTTGTAAGTATAAAGTATTTTGACCATATTGTATATATTCTTCAGCTAAAAATTTTGCTCCACCTTTGATAGATTTTTCTGGATCTGTCCAACCTTGTTTTTTTGCATATTCTAAAGCATTTTTTATTATTGTAGCACTTCCAGAACCAGATGCTTTAACATTTAAGAAATTGTAGTAACCTTTGTATCCAGAATATGTACCACTTCCTGTTGCTGATGCTTTACTTCCTGCGCCTTGTTCTTGTCTAATCCTAGATGCTAAATGATAAGGACTTATTCCTGCTGCTTTAGCAGCCTCCATTATTACTTGTGTATATGTTTTATTTATTGTAGATGTTTTTCCACTAGTATTAGTATATGTAATTTTATTTGTAAGTAAGTAGTCACATCCATCTAGAATTTGTTTTATTCCACTTTCTGTATATTTTCCTTCTACCCATTTTAGATTTTCAAATTGAAATATATAATCTTCATATAAAGAATTTCTTGGATCCATATAATATGATACTGTTGCAGCTGAAGCACATCTCCAAGTTCCATTATCATAAGGTTTATCCCCACAAACTGAGCATACCCATTCACCAGATTTATTCTGAACCAAATTTCTTCCATGTGATGCTGTTGTTTCGTTTTTTATTACAGTATCCCAATTTAGACCTGTATACAAAATTGTAAAAGTCCAGTTTGGATGTTTTGTAAGTAAACTATCAAGCAGGCTAGAATAACCTGGATATTTATCTAACATGTTGCTTCCCTTTTTATAGTCTTTTGTATTTTGAGCTTTCGCTTGTACTTCCTTTACTGAAAAAATTCCCATGAATAATCCCAAAATTAATAGTGTAATTAATAACATGCTAACACATTTTATTAAGTTACGTTCCATATTTTTTGTATCCTCCTCATTCGTTTTTTCGACTTTTTTCTAGCTTAGTATATCATTAATGTCTTTTAGAGTCAACCCAATATTTTCAATTAAATTAACATTTTTTTAGGCATATTAGCTTTACAAAAAATGTAGTTTAATATACAATAATGTAGATAAAAATAAATATTTTCTTTAAGCATAATAATGAAAGGAAAAATTATGGATACATTTATTTCAAAAAGTGAGCAAGAAACAATAGATTTTGCAGAAACTTTTGCTAATAATCTAAAAAAAGGTAGTATTATAGTTTTATCCGGGGATTTAGGCTCTGGAAAAACAAAATTTGTACAAGGCGTGCTAAAACATTTTAATTTAGAAAATGAAATTTCAAGTCCTACTTTTACTATAGTTAATGAATATACTTCTAATTTTTTAAACATTTATCATTTTGATGTATATAGATTAGAAGATTCTGATGAGTTTTATGAGATGGGTGGAGATGAATATTTTGAAAAAGGTATTTGCCTTATAGAATGGGGCGAAATAATTGAAGATATACTTCCTAAGCCATATTATAAAATAAAATTTAGTAGAGATAATCAAAACGAAAATTATAGAAAATTAGAAATAGAATTTATAAATAATTAAAAAGGCGGTTTAAAAATGAAAATACTTGCAATAGATACATCTTCAGCAAGATGCAATGTATCAATTTTAGAAAATGAAAATGTTCTAATAGATTTATTTAATGATGATGAAAAAACTCATTCAGTAAAATTAATGCCAATGATTAATGAAGCATTTAAAAAAACTAATTTATCTTTAGATGATATTGATCTTTTAGCTTGTTCAATTGGTCCAGGTTCTTTTACTGGTGTAAGAATCGGTATTGCAACAATAAAATCTTTTGCAGATGTTAAAAAAATACCTATAGTTGGAATAAGTTCTTTAGAAAGTTTGGCATTCAATGTTAAAAATTTGTCAGCAGAAAAAAGTATTGTATGTTCTTTAATTGATGCCAAAAATAATAATGTATATTATGGTTTATTTTCATTTCAAAACAATATATGTAGCGAAATTACTATTAATTCTGACAATATAAATATTGTTATTAATGAAATTAAAAAAATTATAACAAATTATAAAAATATAATTTTTGTTGGTGATGCAGTTTCTGTATATTATGAAAAACTTAATGAAAATTTTACCAATATTATTTTTCCATCTAAAGAAAAAAATATGCAAAGTGGTATAAGCTTAGCAAATGCTGCACTAATTAAATATAATGAAGGAAAATATGGGGATTCAAATTCAATTTCACCTATTTACTTAAGAAAATCGCAAGCAGAGCGTGCATTTAAAGAAAAGATAGATATATTGCCAATGACAGAAGAAGATATATTAACCATTACACCAGATTTTAATAACAATTTTGATCAATTTTGGAATATTACTAATTTAGAAAATGATTTTCATGCTCAAAATACCAAATACTATATTGCAAAATTAAATAACCAAATAGTTGGTTTTGCAGGAATATTAATTGTTTGTGATGAAGCTAATATTATGAATATTGTAACTAAAGTTGATAAAAGACATTTAGGAATTGCTTCAAAGCTTTTAGAAAATATTATTGATGTTTCTAAAAAACAAGGTCTAACATCTATTACTTTAGAAGTTAATGCAAATAATAAATATGCAATAAAATTATATGAAAATTTTAATTTTAAGCGAATAGGTTTCAGGAAAAAGTATTATAATAATACAGATGACGCAATTTTAATGACAAGAGATCTAAAAAATTAATTTTTTGATAATATTTTATACAAATAAATTAAGGAGGAATACGAATGAAAAGGAAAAATGAACTAGGATATAAAGATTTAAAATTTACTTGTGATCCTAAAATATTTAATTTTGAAACAACTGATGAATTGGAACCAATTAATACAGGAATTGGACAAGAACGTGGTATAAAAGCATTAGAGTTTGGACTTAATGTAGATATAAATGGTTACAATGTATATGTAGAAGGCCCATATGGTGTAGGTAAAACAGCTTATGTTAAAAATTATTTAAATATAATATCTAAAAAGAAAAAAATCCCAAATGATTGGTGCTATTTATATAATTTTGATAACCCAAATGAACCTATTGCTGTTTCCCTACCTGCTGGACAAGGTAAAGAATTTAAAAATACAATGAGTTCTTTTATTGATGAAATAAAAGTTGATATAAAAAATACTTTCAATAATGAAGATTTTGAAAAAGAAAAAACTTTAATAAAGCAAGAATATGAAACCAAAAGAAATCTTCTTATGGAAAAATTGAATAAAAAATCTGCTGAATATGGTTTTACAGTAAAATCTACTCAAAATGGTATTTATATGATGCCTATAGTAAATGGCAAAACTATTGCTGAGGAAGAGTTTAACAAACTAGATGAATCTGTAAAAAAAGAATATGAAGATAAATCTACAATTGTTCAACAACATATTATGGCAGCAATAGGAGAAATTAAATCTATTGAAAGAGAATCTGATAAACGTATACAAGAATGGCAATCTAATGTTGCTCTATTAACTATAAATGGACATATTAATTTAATAAAAGCAAAATATAAAAGAAACAAAAAGATTAATAACTTTTTAGATTCTATAAAAAAAGATATTTTACAACACATTAATTTATTTACAGCTGATGAAAAAACATTGGACAGTAAATTACAAGGTCCACAAGCTGCACATCCAGAAATTTACAAACCATGGCTTAATTATAGAGTAAACTTATTTATTGATAATAGCAATTTAGAAGGTGCTCCAATTGTAGCAGATACAAATTATTCATACCATAACATCTTTGGAAAACTAGAATATGAAAATTATTATGGAACACTAAAAACAGATTATATGATGTTAAAACCTGGATTACTTCATATTGCCAATGGTGGTTACTTAGTATTCCAAGCAAATGATTTATTAACCAATAGTTTATGTTATGATGCATTAAAAAAAGTTTTGAGAAGTAAAACTCTTGGAATTGAAAATGCTGCTGATCCACGTTCTTCAATGGTTATGATTTCATTAAAACCAGAACCTATTCCATTAGATTTAAAAGTTATTTTAATAGGTGATGAAAACATTTATCAAACATTACTTGCAATAGATCCAGATTTTAGAAAATTATTTAAGATAAAAGTAGAATTTGCAGATGAAGCTATAATTACAAAAGAAAATATGGTGAAATTAGCTAGATTTATAAAAGGATATTGTGATTATGAAAAGCTTCCTCCTTTGGATAATGGAGCAATGGCAAAATTAATTGAATATGCATCTAAATTAGCAGATAGTCAAAATAAATTATCTACACGTTTTACTGATTTATCTTTAATTGTTGGTGAAGCTTCAACTTGGGCAAAGATGGCAAAATCTAAAATTATAACAGAAGAATTTATAACAAAAGCTTTAACCGAAAAAATTGATAGAGTAAAAAAATATGATGATAGATATATGGAAATGATTAGAGATAATACTCTTCTTATTGATACAACAGGGGCAAAAGTTGGACAAATAAATGGATTAACTATTATGAATGTTGGAGATTATACCTTTGGAAAGCCAGTAAAAATAACAGCAAGTACTTATACCGGAAAAAACGGAATAATTAATATTGAAAGAGAAGTAGAATTATCTGGTTCTTCACATTCAAAAGGAATATTAATTTTAAGTGGCTATCTAGGAGAATTATTTGCACAAGACATACCTTTATCATTAACAGCTAGTATTTGTTTTGAACAATTATATAGTGGAGTTGATGGTGATAGTGCATCTAGTACAGAATTATATGCAATACTTTCTAGTCTTGCTGATATTCCTATTAATCAATCATTTGCTGTTACAGGTTCTGTTAACCAAAAAGGTGAAATTCAACCAATTGGTGGAGTAAACGATAAAATCGAAGGATTTTTCCAAGTTTGCAAAATGAGAGGATTAGATGGAAGCCATAGTGTAATAATTCCAAAACAAAATCTAACTAATCTAAATTTATCATCAGAAGTAATTGAAGCTGTAAAAAATGGTATGTTTCACGTTTATGCAATTTCTACAATTGATGAAGGTATTGAACTTTTAACAGGAGTACCTGCAGGAAACAAAGATGAAAATGGAAAATTCCCTGCTGGAACAATAAATTATTTAGCATACAATAAATTAAAAAAATATGCAGAAATAAGTAAAGAAAAATAATCAGTTATCACTATAACTGGTAATCCCCTTACCTAACGGTAAGGGGATTAATCTTTATATTAGTTATCTTTTTTTGTTTCTACAGGTTCTTCTTTAACTGTATCAACAACTTCTTCAACAACTGGATTTTCAGTTTCCACTGCTGGTGCTTCTTCTGGAGCTACATCTGCAGGAACTTCATCAGAAATTTCTTCTTTTATTGTAATTTCTCTATTTTCTATTCTTGCACCTGTATTTTCTTTTGTCTTAGCAGCTTTACCTACTCTATCTCTTAAGTAGTATAGTTTAGCACGTCTTGCTTTTCCTACTCTTACTACTTCTACTTTTTCAACCATTGGAGAATGAACTAAAAATGTTTTTTCAACACCTACACCATAAGCTATTTTTCTTACAGTAAATGTGCTATTTACTCCTCCTCCTTGTTTCTTTATTATAATTCCTTCAAATACTTGGATTCTTTCTCTATTTCCTTCTTTAATTCTTTGATGAACTCTTACAGTATCACCAATCTTTAGCTCAGGAATCTTATTTTTCAATTGTTCGTGTTCTATTGATTTAATGATATCCATATTTGATATCCTCCTTTCTTTTATTCTTTCATATTGTTATGATTTATCCCATTAATTTATTTTAATAAATCTGGTCTTTTTATTTTAGTTATTTGTAATGATTGTTCTTTACGCCATTTTTCTATATTTTCATGATGACCTGAAATTAAAACTTCTGGAACTTTTTTTCCTCTAAATTCTTCTGGTCTTGTATATTGTGGATATTCCAATAAATTATCACTAAATGATTCTTCTTTTATAGATTCCTCATTTAATACTCCTTCAACATATCTACTTACAGAATCTATCAATACCATTGCTGGTATTTCTCCTCCTGTTAATACATAATCACCTATTGAAATTTCTTCATCTACAATTTCATCAAGAACTCGTTGGTCTATTCCTTCATAATGTCCGCAAAGTAATATTAAATGTTCATTTTTAGCTAATTCTTTAACTTTATCTTGCTTAAGTACTTTTCCTTGTGGAGTTAAATATATAACCTTTGCATTCTTATCTTTAACAGATAAATAAGCATCATATACTACATCTGGTTTCATAACCATTCCAGCTCCTCCGCCATATGGAGTATCATCCACTTTTTTATGTTTATCTTTAGAAAAGTCTCTAATATTTACTAAATTAATCTCTATTAGTCCTCTTTCTTTTGCTTTTCCTATAATACTCTCATCTAAGCTTTGAAATATTGTAGGAAAAAGAGTAAGAACATCAAATTTCATTTTTACCTCCAAAGTACTTTTAGATTAATCCATCAATTAACTTAACTACAATTTTATTTTCATCAATATTAATTTGCTTTATTACTTCCTTTGTTGAAGGCAATAATATTTGTTTTCCTAAATCGTTTTTTACCACATAAATATCATGACTTTTATTATTATATATGTCTTCCAATTTTCCTAAAAGGTTTCCATCTTCATCATATACATTAAGTCCAATAAGATCTGCAATAAAATATGTATCTTTAGGAAGTTTTCTAGCATCTTTTCTATTTATTTTTATATAACAGCCTTTATATTTTTCTGCCATATTAATATCATTAATGCCTTTAAACTTAATTAGGACAACATGTTTTTGATATTTGACTTCTTCAATTTCAAAATTAATAAGTTCTTTATTTTTTACAATAAATACACTTTTTAATTCTTCGAATCTATCTAAATCATCTGTAAATGGATTTACTTTTACAAAGCCTTTTATTCCAAAAGTATTCACTATTTGCCCTATTTCAAAATATTCTTGCTTCATATACTGCTCCTGTTTTAATTTTCCATAAATTCTATCATTACTTTTTTCTTATCTTTTGAACCTAAAGCTTTCATTACCATACGAATAGAATTAGCAACTTTTCCTTGTCTACCAATAACTCTACCCATATCTTCTTTTGCTACTTTAACTTCAAAAGTAATTCTGTCTGCTTCTTCTTTTTCATTTATAGAAACAGCATCTTGGTTTTCAATTATATTTTTTATAATTGTTTCTAAAACTTGTTTCATGAAACTTTTCCTTTCTTTTATTGAGCTGTTTTTTACAATACTCTATAATTCTAAAAAGAAACAAAATTCTCTTTTTGTATAAAATTCAAAAATAGCAATTATTTCGAATTTTAATTAGCTTTTTCTATAAGTTGTTTTACTGTATCTGTAGGCTTTGCACCATTTTTTATCCATTTTTCTACCTTTTCTTTATCTATAACAATTGTAGATGGCTCTGTCATAGGATTATATGTTCCTATTTTTTCTATTATCTTTCCGTCTCTTGGACTTCTTGAATCTGCAACTACTATATGGTAGAATGGAGCCTTTTTAGCACCTTGTCTTTGTAATCTTATTTTTACCATTTATTTCACCTCCTAAAAAATTGACAAGAATTATTAAAATTAATAATTCTAAATATATATATTAAAAAATTAAAAGCTTATTTAAACATATTTTTCAAATCTGCTGGATTCATACCTTTCATCATCTTTCTCATATTTTTACTATCTTTCATTTGTCTCATCATTTTTTGTGTCATTTCGAAAGATTTCATAAATTTATTTATTTCTGGAACTGTTGTTCCACTTCCTTTTGCAATTCTTAATCTTCTATTTCCATTTAAAAGTTTTGGGTTTTGTCTTTCTTCTCTTGTCATCGAAGAAATAATTGCTTCTATACGTGTAAATTCTTTATCATCGACTTTTACATCTTTTAAAGCATTCATACCAGGAATCATTTTTAATATTGATGAAAATGAACCCATCTTTTTTATTTGCTTCAATTGTGTTAAGTAATCATCCAAATCTAAATCTTTTTTCTTTTTTAACTGTTTTTCTAACTTTTCTGCTTCTTCTAAATCTATTGCTTCTTCTGCCTTCTCTATTATAGATAAAACATCACCCATTCCTAATATTCTAGATGCCATTCTTTCTGGATGAAACACTTCTATATCACTCAATTTCTCTCCAGTTGCTGCAAATTTAATTGGTCTTCCTGTTATTTTCTTAACAGATATTGCAGCACCACCACGAGTATCGCCGTCAAGTTTTGTTAATACAACTCCATCTATTCCAAGTGCATCATTAAAAGCTTTAGCTACATTAACAGCATCTTGCCCAGTCATTGAATCGACTACTAATAATATTTCATGAGGCTTCACATTTGACTTTATATTTTTAAGCTCATTCATCAATTCTTCATCAATATGTAAACGACCTGCAGTATCCAATATTACAACATCATTTAACTTACTCATTGCTACATCAATTGCTTGTCTTGCAATCTTTACAACATCTTTAGTATTCTCGTTTGCAAAAACAGGGATATTTAATTGTCCTCCAACAACTTGCAATTGTTTTATAGCAGCTGGTCTATAAACATCACATGCAACTAGCAATGGTTTCTTTCCTTGTTTTCTAAGTAAGTTAGCCAACTTTCCTGCAGTGGTTGTTTTACCAGATCCTTGCAATCCCACAAGCATTATAACCGTTGGTGGATTAGGAGTAAAATTGATTTTACTTTCAGTACCTCCAAGTAATTCTACTAACTCATCTTTAACTATCTTTATTACTTGTTGTCCAGGAGTTAATGATTTTAAAACATCTTGCCCTAAAGCTTTTTCTTGTATGGTATTAATAAATTCTTTAACTATTGCATAATTAACATCTGCTTCCAATAATGCTAATTTAACTTCTCTTAGCATTTCCTTTAAATCTGATTCAGTAATTCTAGCTTTTCCTCTTAATTTTCTAGTTATTTCTTGTAATTTAGCAGATAAACCTTCAAATGCCATACTATTTTCCTCCTTTATCTAAGTAAAGAATTAAGTTTATTAATTTAAACTAATTAAGTTCAACTAATTCTTTTCTAACATTTTCTAAGATTTTTTGTATTTTCTTATCTGATGAAGTATTAGAAATTTTACTCAATTCTTCGATTATCTCTTGTATCTGTTTTTCTTGTTTCAGCATCTTTTTCATAATTAAAAGCTTTTCCTCAAACTCGAAAAGTTTATTTTCCCCCTTTTTTATGACATCTCTTACTGCCTGTCTTGTTATTTCATTATTTTCAGCTATTTCAGAAAGTGATAAATCATTATTATAATAATCATTAATAAATTCATATTGTTTTTCAGTTAACATTTTGCCATATATTTGACACAAAATACTTACTTCAACTTTTTTCTCCATAATATCACTTCCTATATTAAAAAAAGTATATCAGCATTAATTTGTAATGCTAATATACTTTACACCATTTTTGCTCATTTGTCAAGTGTTTCAAGAGAATTTATAACAAAAATTCTTTTTATTTCCTAATGTATGTAATAAAATCATAATCATAAGGGTTTTCTTCATTATTTATTCCCTTTTCTTCTTCAACAATTTTCCATTCTTCTTCACTTAATTTTGGAAAATATGCATCTCCTTCATATACCTTATGCACTTTAGTCATATATATTTTATTAGATTTCTTCAATAATTGACTATAAATTATTGCTCCTCCTATTACAAAGTGTTCTTCTTTATCATTTATATATTTTTCTATCCCATCTATATCATTTACTATTTCTACATTTTCATTATTTACTTTATAACTTGTATCTCTTGTAAGAACAATATGTTTTCTATTTGGTAAAATATTTGGTAAAGATTCAAAAGTTTTTCTTCCCATTATAATTACATGGCCAGTTGTTAATCTTTTAAATCTCTTCATATCTTCTGGTATATGCCATAACAACTTATTATCCTTTCCAATAACATTATTATCAGATATTGCTACAATTATACTTAACATTTTTCAATTCTCCTTTTTTTATAAAATTTAATAACTATTTATATAGCCACTGGTATTTTTCCAATTTTTATATCTTTATTATAATCATACCCTTGTATTTCAAAATCTTCTACTTTAAACTCATAGAAATTATTTCTTTTATTATTTATTATTAGTTTTGGAGTAACATCCATTGAATTTGCTTCAATTAATTTTTCTATAATTGGAACATGTCTATCATAAATATGACAATCTCCAATATTATGTGTTAAAGTTCCTACTTCTAAACCAGAAACTTGTGCAAACATACACAACAAAGCTGCATATTGCATTGTATTCCAGCCATTTGCTGCCAACATATCTTGTGAACGTTGATTTAATATTAAATGAAGTTTTCCTCCCTTTACTAACCATTGCGTTCCATAAGCACATGGTTCTAGTCTCATATCTTTTAAATCTTCATGATTAAATATATTAGTCATTATTCTACGACTAGCTGGATCATTTTTTAGAAGATATAAAACATAATCTACTTGATCCATATGTTTTATTCCTTCTTTTGTTTTAAAATCATATTTTTTTCCTAATTGATAACCATAAGCTTTTCCAATAGTTCCATTTTCATCAGCCCATTGATCCCATATATGTGAATTTAAATCATGTATATTATTAGATTTTTTCTGCCAAATCCACAAAATCTCATCAATTGCTCTTAATACTGTTTTAGAATTATTTCTAAGTGTAATCATTGGAAATTCTTTTCCAACATCATATACATTACTAACTCCTACTACAGATATATAGTTTGCTTCAGAACCATCTTCCCATCTTGTCCTTACATTAGTTCCTTCTGAAGAATACCCTTCTTTTAGTATTTTTTTACATGTTTGTATGAAATATTTATCTGCTTCAGTCATTTTATTCATTCCTCGTATAATATATTTACAATCAATTTTATAAGTTTAATTTACATTAAATAAATGATTGTATAAGAAAAATTTAATGTAAA
>CAJFUM010000028.1 GCA_904420285.1 uncultured Clostridia bacterium
ACTTTTGTATTGTGGAAGATGTGGAACAGCAATGTATAAAAGAAAGGGAACAAGTGGCACAAGAAAAAGACCAGATAGTTATTTATGCAAAAAATATAGCAATGAAGGTGCTATAAAAGATATAAGACCAGATTATGGTTGCAAACCACACAGAATGCGAATAGAATATTTAGACCAAATCGTAAATGCATATATTGATAACTTAATTAGTAATCCAGAATTTAAAGATTTTGTAATGAACAATGTAAAAGCAATTAATACAAACAAAGATACCTTAGAAAAAGATTTAAATAAGCATAAGCAAGCTGTAGAAAAATTAGAAAAACAATTTAAGCAGGTGTATGATGATAAGCTAAATGGATTAATTCCGGAATTCATATATAAAGACAAAAAACAAGAAATAGAAAAGAAAATAAAAAACGAAAAAGAAAAATTAGATGAAATACAAACAAAATTTAATACATTAAATAAGCTAGAAGATAAAGAGGATTTAATCTTTAAAGCAATAGATGATATCAAAAAGAATGGACTAACAAAAGAAGAACTATCAAGACTATTTGACAAAATTGTAGTATTTGATCCAAAAGAAATAACAAGAAAGCAAAAAGAAGAATATAACCTAAATAATGAAATGTACAAAGAACTCTACGAAAACGGAGGCTTAGCATTCCATTTAAAATTCATGTATCCACAAACTATCACAAACAGGTGGTTGCGATATTGGAGCAAGACCAATTGACCTTCATTTAAAAAGTTTTGAAAAATTAGGAATAAATATTACAGAAAATGCTGGATTTATTGTATGTAAATGTGATAAAATAATAGGGGCAAATATAGACTTGGATTTTCCAAGTGTAGGTGCAACTGAAAATATTATTTTAGCTTCTGTATATGCTGAAGGAGAAACTAATATAACTAATGCTGCAATGGAACCAGAAATAGTAGATTTAGCTAATTGTTTGAATAAAATGGGAGCTAAAGTTGAAGGAGCAGGCACTAGTAATGTTAAAATAACTGGAGTAAAGAAGTTAAAAGATATTAGTTATAATATTATGCCAGATAGAATAGAAGCTGGAAGCTTACTTTGTATGACTGCAATTACTGGAGGAAAAATAAAATTAAATAATGTTATAACTGAAAATATAGTACCAATTTTAAATAAATTAGAAGAATGTGGGTGTCAAATAGAAAAAAGCGAAAAAAGTGTTTCATTAGTAGCACCTAAAAAATTGAAAGCAGTTGATATAAAAACAATGCCATACCCAGGTTTTCCAACTGATATGCAGTCAGTATTTGCAAGTATGCTTACTATAGCAAAAGGAACGTCTGTAGTGGTGGAAAATATTTTTGAGAATAGATATAAATATATGGCAGAGCTAAAGAAAATGGGAGCTAAAATAACTATTGAAGGAAAAACTGCTGTAATAAAAGGAATTAGAAAATTAACTGGAGCAAAAGTAATTAGTACAGATTTGAGAGGCGGAGCTGCCTTAGTTACAGCTGCGCTAGCTGCAAAAGGAAAAACGGAAATTACAGAAATTCAGTATATATTAAGAGGATATGAAAAACTAGATGAAAAATTAAGAATGCTAGGAGCTAACATAACATTAAAAGAAGGTGAGTAAATGCCAAGAGCCACTAAAGAACCAGTGAAGAATAAGAAAAATACAAAATCTAAAAAGAAAGCTAAACTTGTCAATGAAGACAATAATAAGAATGACAAGTTTAGTTTTGATGAAGAAATAGTAATTGGTTTAAAAAGAATAGATGAGAGACCAAAAGAGAAGATAAAACCCAAAAAAACAAATGCTAAAAAGAAAAAACAAGATGATTCCAATATAATAATAAAATCTAAATATATGCAAAATTATGAAAATCACGATGAAATAATTGATACAGAAAAGAAAAAAAATTCAAACAAGAAGAAAGCAAATAATAAAAGAAAAAGTAGTAGTTCAAAGAAGATAAAACAAAATCAAGCTAAGATGAAAAGGAAGAAAAGAACTATTTTAAAAGTTATTAAATGGCTTACTCTTTTGGCCATTGTCATTGCTGGAATTGTTTATGCAATGCTATCACCAATTTTTAATATTAAAGAAATAGTTGTTAATGGAAATTCTAAAATATCTTCAGAATCTATAATTAGTTTATCTGAATTAAATATAGACGAAAATATTTTTAATTTTAGGACAAGTAATATAATAGAAAAAATAAAGAGTAATGCATATATAGATGATGTTCAAATAAAAAGAGAACTACCAGACAAGATAAATATAACAGTTACTGAAAGAGTTGCAAAATATATGCTTATGTTTGGAAATGCATATGTGTATATAAATAATCAAGGATATATTTTAGAGATTTCTGATGTTAAAGCAGAACTTCCAATATTAATAGGCTATAGTACGCCTCATGAAAATATATTAGAAGGAAATAGGTTACAAGAAGAAGATTTAGAAAAATTAAATGATGTATTAAAAATAATGGATGCTGCTACAAGTAGTAAGATTACAGACTTAATTACTCAAATAGATATATCTGATAAATCTAATTATATTTTAAAGTTAGAAAAAGAAAAAAAAGAAATATATTTTGGAGATGCAACAAATTTGAGTACTAAAATGTTATGGATAAATAAATTGTTAAAAGAAGAAAAAGGAAATGAAGGAATATTATATTTAAATATGAATTTAAATAGTAAAAGTCCATACTTTAGAGAAAAAGTATAAGGAGGGATTTTAGTGAATAAAAAGCAAATATCTATTACTTTAGGAATTATGTGTTTTTTATTAACAATTGCTATATGTGTTCAAATTAGAACAACAAATTTGGCAAATTCTACCGTTTCTCAAACATTATCAGATAATGAACTTAGAGATCAGGTATTAAAGATGAAAGAAAGATATGATAATACATATAGAGAGATTGAAAATGCACAAAAAGAGCTAGAAAAAATTAGATTAACTGCAACTCAAAACGATAAAACAGCAGAAGCAAAAGAGCAAGAATTAAAGGAAAACAATATGATACTAGGAAATACTGATGTGACTGGAGATGGAGTAGAAATAGTATTAGAAGATGCAAAAGCATCAAATACTAGTTTAAATCTTTCAGCACAATTAATACATTATAGTGATATACAATTAGTTGTAAATGAACTAAAAAATGCTGGAGCAGAAGCAATAGAAGTTAATGGTCAAAGACTAGTAGCAACATCAGCAATTACTTGTGAAGGCAATATTATAAAAATTAATAATGAAAGGATTGGTTCTCCATTCACAATTAGAGCTATTGGTTCACAAGAATTACTTTATGGCGGATTATCGAGAATTGGATCAATATTAGATGTTATAAGAGATGGAGGAAATACTGCAAATATTACTAAAGTAGATGATATAACAATTCCTAAATATTCTGGAGTTATAAGTTATAAATATCTTAAAGAGAATAAATAAGGAGAAGTAGAACAATGAAAAAAATTAAGTTTAGGGCAGATATAACAGCTGTTACAATAGTTATTTTTATTGTATGTATTGTTTTAGTAAGTGTTATGCTTATGCAGTTTAGAACAGTAGAGCAAACAGATATAACAGAAATTGAAAATATGAGAGAAACTGAATTAAGAACAGCTCTTGCTGAATGGAAAAGTAAATATGAAGAATTATCAACTCAGCTTTCGGAAGTAAATGAAAGAAAGGAAGAATATAATCAAAAAATAAATGATAATGAAGCAACATCTGAGTTGATTGATGAAGAATTAAAAGAATCTAATATGTTAGTAGGAAAAACAGATGTATATGGTGAAGGTGTTGTAGTAACATTGGCTGATAATGAAGAAAGAAAAATTGAAGCATATGATTTAATCGATTTAGTTAATGAACTTAGATATGCAGGAGCAGAGGCTATTTCTATAAATGAAGTAAGAGTTCTAACAATGTCATATATTGCGGATATGGGAGATTATTCATATATTACTGTTAATTCTAGAAGAATACAAGGCCCATATATAGTTAAAGCTATTGGAGACAAAGATTACATGTATAGTATACTAAATTTAAAAGGAAGCGGATTTGTTGATAGGTCTAAAACATTAGGAATGAATGTTAGTTCAAAAACTGAGAATAGAGTAGAAATTCCAAAATATGATGAAGAGTTTGAAATTAAATATATGCAAGAAGTTACAGCAGAATAGATATATTAAATTAGGAGGTTAATATGATTTTTATTGCAATAGTATTAGGATGTATAATAGGAGCTTTAATTGGAATAAATATGCCGATGATTTCTTATACATATTCGGGATATTTAGCAATTGCAATTATTGCAGCTTTAGATTCTGTATTTGGTGGAATTGCATCAACATTGAATAAAAATTTTGATTTGAAAATTTTTGTATCTGGCTTTTTTGGAAATGCTATACTTTCTATTTTATTAACATATTTAGGACAAAAACTAAATGTAGACATTTATCTAGCGGCAATTGTAGTTTTTGTTGGTAGAATGTTTAATAATCTAGCAATAATTAGAAGATATTATATCGAAAAATGGGGAAAAAGAGCAGAGAAAAATGTCGAAATTGATAATAGTAATAATGCAAAAAATTAAATGCTCCTACGGAAACAAAAAATAAGACGAATATTTCAAAAATATTACAAAAATATTACAAAAATATTACAAAATCTATTGACATTTTTTTTGAAATGTAATATTCTAATGAACAAATGAAAGCAGAAAAAAATTGGAGGAATGAGTCTTGGCTATAGGAGATATAATCGTAGGAATGGACATTGGAACTTCAAAGGTAAGCTTGGTTATTGGAGAAGTCAATAATTTTAACCAAATAGAAGTCCTATGTACAATGAGTTGCAAATGTAATGGTATTAAAAAAGGAAAAATAGTAGATGAAAACGAGATTGTATCAGCTGTTTCAAAATTAATAAAAGAAGCTGAGAGCGAAACTGAAATGGAAATAAATTCTAGCTATCTTACAATTCCAGGAAAATATGTTACAATTGTACAAAATAGTATTACAAAAGAAGCCAAAGATAAATATGCAGGCATTTCTGGCAAAGATGTTTCATCTGCAATATCTCTTGTAAAAGATATTGATGTACCAGAAGGAATGCAAATAATAGATATTGTTACAGATGAATTTATATTAGATAATGGTAAAATAGTGCAAGATCCTGTAGGGAGTTTGAGCTCTAGTTTTACTATTAAAGCACAAATTGTTTTAGCAGAAAAAGATTATATGAAACAATTAGCTAATATATTTAGGAAAGCTGATATAGATATAGATGGTTTAGTTCCAATTACTTTAGCAGAAAGAAGTTTAGTTTTAGATGGAAACGAATTAAATGATAATGTAATGTTACTAGATATTGGAGCAGGAAATACAGAAATTGGAGTATTTGAAGGATTATCATTTTCTTATACAAATACTATACCATTAGGAGGAGATAGTATTACAAATGATATTGCTCTAGTATTAGATATATCTGAAGAAGAAGCTGATAGATTAAAAAGACAATATGGTTTGGCTCTAAAATCATTTATTGATAATGATAATGAAATTTTATTAAATACTTGTAGAGATGAAAGTAAAAGAGTTATTAAAAGTTCTGAATTAATAGAAATAATAGAAGCAAGAATTGAAGAAATGTTTTCATTGGTTAACAGAGATATTACAGCACAAGGAATAAAACCTAGAATAAACAATGTAATATTAACTGGACAAGGTATTACAAGTATTAATAAAAGTGATGTGGCTGGTAAAATAATATTAAACATACCAGTAAAAATTTCAACTGGTAGATTAGTTAGTACAGTAAGACCAGAGTATAGAACAGCTTATTCATTAGTAAGATATATAGCATCTAGGCCATTTGCAAAAAATTTGTCTAGTAGTATAGATTCTAAAGCAAAAGAAAATGTTTTTCAAAATATTTTAGAAAAAATAAAAGAGTTTTTTTATTCGTAAAATTTATTAAATCATATAGAGGAGGATAAACATTATGTTAGTAGATAATATAGATGAAAATGTAATGTTAGATGGAACAGCTACTATTAAAGTAATTGGAATTGGTGGTGCAGGAAATAATGCAGTTAACAGAATGGTGGATTCAGGAATAAAAGGTGTTGAATTTATTACTGTTAATACAGATAGACAAGCTTTATTATTATCTAAAGCTCCATCAAAAATACAAATAGGTGAAAAAATTACAAGAGGATTAGGAGCAGGAGCTAATCCAGATATAGGAGCACAAGCTGCAGAAGAAAGCAAAGCAGAAATAGCAGAAGCTCTAAGAGGAGCAGACATGGTATTCGTAACAGCTGGAATGGGTGGAGGAACAGGAACAGGTGCTGCACCAATAGTTGCTGCTACTGCTAAAGAAATGGGAATACTTACTATAGGTGTTGTAACTAAACCTTTTACTTTTGAAGGCAAAAAGAGATTATCGCAAGCTGAACGTGGAGTTGAAAGTTTAAAAGGAAAAGTTGATACATTAGTTGTTATACCAAACGATAAATTATTACAAATAATAGATAGAAAAACATCAATAGTAGAAGCTTTTAAAATGGCAGATGATGTATTAAGACAAGGTGTACAAGGTATATCAGACTTAATTGCAATACCAGGATTAGTAAACCTAGATTTTGCAGATGTTAAAACAATAATGCTTAATACAGGTATGGCTCATATGGGTATAGGAAGAGCATCTGGAGAAAATAGAGCTGAAGATGCAGCAAAACAAGCTATTCAAAGTCCATTATTAGAAACTTCAATAGAAGGTGCTAGAGGTGTAATAATTAATATTACAGGTGGTACAAATTTAGGATTACATGAAGTAAATACAGCAGCTGAATTAGTGCAAAGAAGTGTAGATCCAGAAGCTAACATTATATTTGGTGCAGTTATTGACGAGAGTTTAGATGAAGATATAGTTATTACTGTAATAGCAACCGGATTTGAAAAAGAAGCAGGATTAGGAACTAATATACCAGTAGGAGAAATTGTAGATAAAGCTTGGGATAAAAAAATAAATTCTATCCCAAATCCAGCAGATAATACAAATTCTGTAGATAATTTAGATATACCATCATTCTTGCGTAATAAAAGAGGACTTAATAAATAAAATTATATGATAATTAATAAATTGTATGAGAAACCCAACAATAATTTAAAAATAAATAGACTGAATTACTTAATTTATTACATAAAATCAAATAAAACAATTGTCAAAAATCATTATTAAGTGATTATATAAGTTGTAAATGAAAAGAAATAATCGAAATTAGTAGATTATTTCTTTTTTTTTGTCCTACAAAATGACATCTTTTTTAATTAAAAGCATGTATAATGTGTAAGCATAAAAATTTGAATTAAAAGTTTTAGGTGATTTAATGACAATATATATAGATATAATTCTTCTAGAAAATTTATGCATGAATTGTATAATTTTATTTAGTGTAGCTTATATAATGAAGTTAAAAATAAAAGGAATTAGAATATTTTTGTCTGGCTTAGTAGGTGCTATTTATGCAATATTAACATATATGGAATTGTTTCCTTTATATTCAAACTTCTTTATAAAAATAGTTTTATCTGTATGTATGGTGTACATTGCATATAATCCTAAAAAAATTAAGGGATTACTTAAAGAATTGGTTTTATTTTATTTAGTTTCATTTGCTTTAGGAGGATGTGCATTTGCATTACTATATATAGTGAAACCACAAGACATATTTATGAAAAATGGAGTATATATAGGAACTTATCCTATAAAAATAGCTTTACTTGGTGGAATAGCTGGATTTATTATTACTTATATAGCATTCAAAATAGTAAAATCTAAAATAGCTAAAGAACAAATAATATATAAAATTAAAATAAAAATTGAAGACAAAGAACTACAGACAGATGTAATATTAGATACAGGAAATATGTTAAAAGATCCAATTACAAATGATGCGGTAGTATTAATAGAGAAAGAAAAAATGTTAGAAATTCTACCAGCGAGTTTATTGGATTCTATAGGAAATATATTGGGAGGTGAGTTAAAATTAGAAGATAAAGATTTAAAATATAAAACAAGACTTAGAATTATTCCATTTACATCTGTAGGAAAACAAAACGGAATGATGATGGGAATAAAAGTAGACCAAGTTACTATTGTAACAGATGTAGATGAAATTATAAATAATAAAGCAATTGTGTGTATATATGATAAATCATTTAGTAAAACAAAAAGATATTTTGGACTAATAGGTTTAGATATCTTAGAAAGGAATGATGTTAAAAATGAATATTTTGCAAATGTTAAAAAATAGTATTAATACTTTATATATAAAATATATTGGAAATGATGAAATTGAAAATTTACCTATATATTATATAGGAGGAAATCAAACATTACCACCTCCACTAGAACAAGAAGAGGAAGAAGAAGTTTTAGAAAAATTATCTAAAGGTGATGAAAGTGTAAGGAAAATATTAGTAGAAAGAAATTTGAGACTAGTGGTATATATTGCAAAAAAATTTGAAAACACTGGTGTTGGAATTGAAGATTTAATTTCTATTGGAACAATTGGATTAATGAAAGCTATAAACACATTTGATACAGACAAAAATATAAAACTAGCTACATATGCATCTAGATGTATAGAAAATGAAATATTAATGTATTTGAGAAGGAGCAATAGAATAAAAGGGGAAATATCTATTGATGAACCACTAAACCAAGATGGAGATGGGAATGAATTACTATTATCAGATATATTAGGTACTGATCCAGATATTACATCAAGAAGGATTGAAGATGAAGTAGATAAAAAGCTGTTAAGAGCTTCTATTGAAAAACTAAGTAATAGAGAAAGAAATATAATGGAATTAAGATTTGGGTTTATAAGTGGAAATGAAAAAACACAAAAAGAAGTTGCTGATATGCTTGGAATTTCTCAGAGCTATATTTCTAGATTGGAAAAAAAGATAATTGGAAAAATGAAAAAAGATATAATGAGCAAAACTGGCTAAAATTTTCAAATAATCATTCATTTATATAGTAAAATAATTTTAAAAATACATAAAAATTAAGAAATTAAGTAAATATTTTGTTATTGTAGAATAAAAAAATCTCTTTTAGGAAATAATGTATATAACATTATTTTCTGAAGGAGGTTTTTTCTTGATTAACAAGGTAGAAATATGTGGCGTCGACACATCTAAATTACCTATACTTTCAAATGAAGAAAAAAACGAATTATTAAAAAAGATAGAAGAAGGAGATATGGATGCAAGAACTAAATTTATTAATGGAAATTTGAGATTGGTATTAAGTGTAATAAGAAAATTTTTTAGCAAAGGAGAAAATGCAGATGATTTGTTTCAAATAGGGTGTGTAGGTTTAATTAAAGCAATAGATAATTTTGAATTAAAATTAAATGTTCAATTTTCAACATATGCAGTTCCAATGATTATGGGTGAAGTACGAAGATATCTTAGAGATAACAATTCTATAAGGGTTAGTAGATCTGTTAGAGAGTTAGCATATAGAATAATTATAGAAAAGGAAAAATTTCTAAAAGAAAAAGATAGAGAACCTACTTTAGAAGAATTGTCTACAATATTGGAAGTACCAAAGGAAGATATAGTTATGAGTATTGATGCAATACAAATACCAATATCATTGCAAGAACCTGTTAATGGAAATAATTTAGATAATATAATTATAGAAGATCAAATAAGTGATAAAAAGAATAGTGACATCTATTGGGCAGAAACAATTACTATTGCAGAAGCAATGAAAAAGCTAAATGATAAAGAAAAATTAATAATAAATAAAAGATTTTTTGAAGGTAGAACTCAAATAGAAGTAGCAGATGAAATTGGAATATCACAAGCACAAGTATCACGATTAGAAAAAAATGCAATTAATCATATAAAAAGGTTATATAAATAATTATTAAAAAAGCAAGTCAAATAAAATTATTAAGTATAAGAAACTATAATTTTATTTGATTTGTTTTTTGCTGATAAAAAATAAAAACTTCCTAACTTTATTTGCAAATTAAGTTAATCATAAAATACTAAAAAAAATATATAATGTATAAAGATGTAACTTATAAAAGGGAGTGAAATGATAATGGGGCAAAAGGGAATAGATTTTAAACACAAAGAAGTTATAAATATAAACGATGGGCGTAAGTTAGGATTTGTGCAAGATGTTTGTGCAGATTTAGAAACAGGAACTATTACAAGTATAATAGTCCCAGGAAACAATAAGTTTATGGGAATATTTGCAGGAGGAAATGAAATTGTAATTCAATGGCAAAATATTAAATGTATTGGAGAAGATGTAATATTAGTAGATATTTAATTTAAAAATATATAAGAAAACAATTTATAATTGCATATTAAATATGGATTATATAATAGAAGTTATGTAACAAAAATCCTTGTTATTTCATATAATAAAAAGAAGGTAAAAATTTCCAACAAATTTCTTCAAATTTCTACAAAAAAAGTATTGACTTTCAAATTGGATTATGGTATCATAATAAATGTACTGAGGAACACATGAAAAATGAAGTTTTAAATTAGTAGAGTAATTGCAAAATTAAATAAAAACACATCAAATACTAATTTATTATTTTGCACTTTTTTGAGACAAAAAAACTTTAAAAATATTTCAAAAAAGTATTGACATATTAATTTAAATATAGTACAATAAATTGCGTTCTACATTATTAGAATTGAGAGATAAAAAAGCACATTGAAAAGTAAACAATAAACTTTGAGAAACCAATAAAAAGCGGTAGTAAAACTACCAAAAGAAATGAAACGCGAAAGCGAAAAAAAGAGTCAAAAACTTTTAGTTAAAAAAGATATGTAAGCGTATAGAGATATACGAATATATATACCAAAAACATGAGAGTTTGATCCTGGCTCAGGATAAACGCTGG
>CAJFUM010000029.1 GCA_904420285.1 uncultured Clostridia bacterium
ATTACCTCCTTGGAGATAATATATATTTTTACTATGACATAATCAAATGTTAAATTTACTATGACATTATCAAAAATTAATTACATACTATTATTATAACTCTTGTAATTATTTGCTAAAAATGATAAAATTTATATGCATTAGATGCATAATAATTAGTTAGGAGGAGCTTTATTTGAATATTTTACAAATATGCCAAGAATTAACAAAGGAAGTACCTTCAGAGCAAATATATATGAATGAACCAATGAGCAAACATACTACTTTTAAAGTTGGTGGAAACGCAGATATTTTTATTAAAATTAAAAATATAAATGAGCTAAAATATCTTATAAAAGTAGCAAAAAAAAGGGAAATTCCTATTTACTTTATAGGAAATGGTAGTAATCTCTTAGTAAAAGATAAAGGTGTAAGGGGGATTGTTGCTAAAATTGAATTTGAAGATATAAAAATATTAGAGGACAATAAAGATAATTTCATTATAACAGTAGGAGCTGGAGTAAAACTAATGTATCTTTCACATTGGCTATTAGAAAGAGGAATAACAGGATTTGAATTTGCTTCACGGAATTCCTGGTACAATAGGAGGAGCAATTAAAATGAATGCTGGTGCATATGGTAGCGAAATGAAAGATATTGTAGTATCTACAAAATGTTTAGATTTAAAACATTATAATATGATTTATGAAAGAACTAATATTGATGATATTGAGATAACAGATAATATAGAAAAATCTGAAGAACCAAAGATTGTAACTTTTAATAATGAAGAACAAAAATTTAGCTATAGAGATAGTATATTTTCTAATAAAAGATATGTTATACTAGAAACAACATTAAAATTAACTCATGGAGATAAAGAAAAGATACAATTTGAGATGGAAAGATTAAAAACTGAACGAAGAGAAAAGCAACCAGAATTACCTAGTGCTGGTAGTACATTTAAAAGAGGAGAAGATTACATAACAGCTAAAATTATAGATGAATGTGGATTAAAAGGATATAAAATTGGTGGAGCTCAGGTTTCAGAGAAACATGCTGGTTTTATTGTTAATACTGGAAATGCTACAGCACAAAATATTTTAGATTTAGTTGAGTATGTAAAAAAAGTTGTTTTTGATAAAACTGGTAAATCTATAAAATTAGAGATAGAGGTTTTAGGAGAATAGAAAACATATATAGAATAAATAGAAAGGATAATAAAAGAAGAGGTAAAATGAAAGGTTTTTTTAGATGGTTTAAAGCAAATACTAAAATGAAAAGGTGGATAATTTTAATAATTATTGGAATAGTACTTTGTTGTTATGGAATAGCAGAAGTATTAACAAGTACTCAAATGGAATTTATAGATGTGGCTAAAATTGCAGTTATTTTTGTAGTAGGTTTTATTTGTATAGTATATAGTATTGTATCAATACAAAAGAGGACTTTAGAAATATTAGTAGAAGATACTGACAAAAGGATGAAGGATGAAAAATCTAATGTTAAATCTTTAATTTTTAATAAAAAAATATATAATCAAGGTCCTAAAATAGTAGTAATAGGTGGAGGAGCTGGACTTAATTCAGTACTTAGAGGGTTAAAAAATTATACAGATAATATAACTGCCATTGTAACAGTATCAGATTATGGAGAGGAAAAAACAGAGTCAAGAAGACAATTAGAAATGCTTCCACTAGATGATATTAAAGAAAGTATTGTAGCCTTATCTTCAAAAGAATCTGAAATGGAAACATTAATGAATTTTAAATTTAAATATGGTAGATTGAGAGATTTATCATTTAGTGACATATATTTTACTGCAATGCAAGATATATATCATGATTTTACAGAGTCAGTAAAACAATCAGAAAACATATTTAATATTACAGGTAAAGTTTTGCCTGTAACAATGGAAGAAATTAAAATTTGTGCAGAACTAGAAGATGGTACAGTAATAGAGAGTAAAAATAAAATTCCAGATGTTATAAATGATAAAACATGTAAAATAAATAGAATTTTTATAAATCCATCTAACTGCAAACCAGCACCAGGTGTTTTAGAATCAATTATGGAAGCTGATGCTATAGTAATTGGACCAGGAAGTTTATATACAAATGTTATTCCAAACCTTTTAGTGAAAGGTGTAGCTAAAGCTATAAAAGAAAGTAAAGCATTTAAAATATATGTAAGCAATTTGATGACAGAGCCTGGACAGACAGATAATTATACATTATCTGAACATATTAAAGCTATTAATGAGCATGCAGGAAAAGGAATTTTAGAATATTGCATATATGATACAGGTGAAATTGTTCCAGAATATATACGCAAATATAACTTAGAGGGCTCAGAAATTGTTGAGCAAGATACATCAAAAGTAAAAATTGAAGGTGTGTATTTAATACAAAGAAAATTATCGCATATAGAAAATGGACGTATTCGCCATAATCCAGATGCAATAGCTGCATCTATTATACAATTAATATGTGATGATTTGAAATTTAATAATATGGAAAATAATACTCAATATATGATGTTAAATAACAAGTTAAAGAATACTAAGAAAACTTTGAAACAACAAGCTAAAGAAGAACATAAAGAAAAAAACAAGAAAAACAAAGCTAAAAAGGAAAAGCAAAGGAAGAGTAAATTTTTTACAAAATATAGTGAAAGAATTGAATCTATACAAGAAGCTGATTTAAAGCAAAAAGAGAAAGAAAAAATGCTAAAAGCAAATAAAAATAAAGTCGAAAAATAAGAGATTTACTATTAGATAAAAAATTTATGTATATATCTACAGCAGATAGATATTTGGAGGAAACAAATGAAATATGAAAAAGAAGATTTAAGTTTAGAAAATGGGTTAAAGAAAGAATGGATAATTACAAATGGTATTGGTGGTTATTCTAGTTCTACAATTATAGGAGCTAATACTAGGAAGTATCATGGTTTATTAGTTGCTCCTCTACTTCCACCAGGAAATAGACAACTAATTTTATCAAAATTAGATGAGAGTATAGAAATAGGGGAGAAGAAATATAATCTATATACTAATGTATGCGAAAATTACATTTCAGATGGATATAAACAGTTAATTAGTTTTGAAAAAGAATATATACCAATTTTTACATACCAAGTAGAAAATGTAATTATAAAGAAGTTTATATGTTTAGAGTATGGAAAAAATTTAGTTTCTATTTATTATTATGTAAAGAATATGGGAGATGAAGCAATATTAAATATTGCACCTATTATAAATTTTAGAGATTTTCACTCAGTAAATGAAAATGATAATATAAAATTTATACAATATATAGATAAAAATAAAGTTAAACTAATTATGAATGATAATTTTCAAAATCCTATATATTTTTATTCTTCTGATGGTGAATATATAAAACATGAATATGACATTTTTAAAAATATGTATTATATAGAAGAAGAGAAAAGAGGACAAAAAGCAAAGGAAAATCATGTGGTTCCAGGAGTTTATAAAATAAAAATAGGAGCACAAGAAGAAAAGTCATTTACATTTGTTTGTTCTTTAGAACAGAATATAGAAGAAGTTGATGCTAAAGAACTTATAAATAAAGAAATAATAAGATTAAGTACATTAATATATAATACAGATTTGTTAGATGATAAGAAAAAAGAATCTAAAGATACTAATTATATAAACTTAGTAAAAAATTTTGTAATTGCAACAGATAATTTTGTTGTATATAGACCAGCTTTTGCTTTATATACACTTATTGCTGGATATCCTTGGTTTTTAGACTGGGGTAGAGATACCTTAATTGCTTTTGAAGGGATATTATTAAAAACAAGAAGATTTAAAAAAGCAAAAGAAGTATTATTAACATGTATTAGAGATATGAAATATGGGTTAGTACCAAATCGGATATTCTGGTTATGATTCTAGACCTTTATATAATAGTGTAGATGCATCACTTTTACTATTTGAAGCGGTTAAAAAATTTTTAAAATATACAAATGAATATGAATGGGTAAGAGAGAATATATATACTTCATTAGTAAAAATAATGAATGCTTACCAAGGAAAGATAGATATAGATGGAAATAACATTTATATGGATGAAGATTTTTTAATATCTTCTGGTACAGATAAAATTCAAAATACATGGATGGATGCCAAAATTGGAGATTATGTTGTAACTCCAAGAAATGGAAAAGCCGTAGAAATAAATAGTATGTGGTATAATGCATTAAAAATTATGGAAGAACTTACTACTTTAATAAGTAGTAAAGAAGATGCTAAAAGATATGGAGAACTAGCTAAAAAAGTAAAAACTAGTTTCAATGCAAAATTTTATAACAAAAAAAGAAAGTGCTTATATGATGTATTAGGAGATTCTAGGATAAGACCAAATCAATTATTTGCTTTATCTTTATCATATCCGGTTATAGATCCTTGTTCTGATATTGCAAAAGAAATATTAGAGATTACAGAAAAAAAGCTACTAACACCATATGGATTAAGAACTTTGGCTAAGGGAGAAAAAGGCTATAGAGAGAAATATGTTGGAGATATGATAAATAGAGATATGAGTTATCACCAAGGAGTTATTTGGCCTTGGTTACTAGGGCTTTATTATGATACATTAAGAAATATGATAAAAGAAGAAAAAAATAGAAATTTAAAAAAATCTTTAGAAGATAAATTATTAAACTTTAAAGAAAATGTAAAAGAAACTTTTATGAAAGAAATGCTTCATGGTAATACGGTGGGAAGCATTTGCGAATTGTATGATATTGAACATAATAAATATATGCCACAAGGAACAATTGCACAATGTTGGAGTATAGCAGAGGTATTTAGAATTATATTGTAAAAATAAGGAGTTGTAGAAGATAAAATGAGAATATTAGGAATTGATCCTGGTTTTGCAATTACTGGTTATAGTATAATAGATTATATAGGAAATAAATTTAAACTTATAACCTCTGGAGCTGTTTTAACTAAAGCAGGTGAATCTTTTCCAACTAGATTATTAAAGTTAAATAATGATTTGGAAAATATAATAGATACATATAAACCTGATGCTATATCAGTAGAAGAGTTATTTTTTAATAACAATGCTAAAACAGCAATTAATGTTGCACAAGCTAGGGGGGTTATTTTAGTTGTTGGTTGTAGAAAGAATATACCTACATATGAATATACTCCATTACAAATAAAACAATCTGTAGTAGGATATGGAAGAGCAGACAAATTACAAGTACAAAAAATGGTAAAAACTATATTAGGAGTAGACAAATTACCAAAATTAGATGATACTACAGATAGTATGGCAGCTGCAATTTGTCATGCACATTCATCAAAATTTTCTGTAAAATTATAATATATGGAGGAAATAATGTCTGTAAAATTATTATATGGTGAAGAAACTTATTTATTAGAGACGAAGTTAAAAAAAATAAAAAAAGATTTTGGAGAATTAATTAAAGGGATTAATTTTATACAAATAGATGACACTAATATACAAGAAATAATAGATGACATTGAAACTCCAGCATTTGGTTATGAAAAAAAATTAATAATTGCAAAAGAAACAGGATTATTTAAAAAAGAAAAAAAGAATGCTAAGGGGCAAGATTTAATTTTAAATAAAGTAATAGATAAAGTCGCAAATTATATTAATGAAAACATAGATTTAATAGAAGGAGCAGTTGAACTTATATTTGTTGAAGAATCTGTAGAAAAAAACAGTTTATATAAAGCTATAGAAGAACATGGAGAGATTATAGCATTTCCACTTCTAAAACTTCCTGCACTTATACAAAATATTCAAAAAATATGTGCTGCATACAAAGTAAAAATAGATAATGAAGTTGCTAAATACTTTGTAGAAACTTGTGGAACAAATATGCAGGATTTAATAAATGAAATAAGAAAATTAATTGAATATGTTGGCACAAATGGAATTATTACATCAAAAGATATAGATCTATTGTCTATTAAGCAAATTGATAGTGTTATATTTGATTTAACAGATAATTTAGGAAAAAAAGATGTAGGTAAGGCAATGAATGTTTTAAATGACTTAATATATGAAAAAGAACCAATTCAAAAGATTTTAATAGTACTATATAATCATTTTAAAAAATTATATATTACTAAAATATCTGAAAAGTATAAAAAGGATTTAGCTAAATCAATGAATTTAAAACCAAATCAATTGTTTTTAACAAATAAATATAAAATGCAATCTAGATATTTTTCTGAAGAAGAAATAAAGAAAATAATGGAGGAGCTTATTAATTTAGATTCAAATTATAAATTAGGTTTAATTGATATAAATATTGGTTTAGAATCAATATTATGCAGATATTGTTCTTAATATTATTGTTGTTATAAATTGTAGGAGATGGTTAATTTGGAAAAATATGATTTAATTGTAATAGGAATGGGACCAAGTTCAATATTTTTAGCATATGAATTAATACAACTTAATAGTAAAAAAAGAGTACTATTAATAGAAGAAGGAAAAAGAGTAGAAGAAAGATTTTGTCCTATTGAAAAAACAGGTAAATGTATAAAGTGTAAACCTTTTTGTAATATAACAAGCGGGTTTTCTGGTGCAGGAGCTTTTTCTGATGGGAAGTTATCTTTATACAATAAAGAAGATGATGACATATACATTGGGGGCGATTTACATGAATATATTGGTGTACCTAAAACAAAAGAATTAATAGATTATGCAGATAGTATTTATTTAAAATTCGGAGCAGATAAAAAATTAGAGGGAATACAACATAAAAAAGAAATACAAGAATTAAAAGATAAAGCTAAAAAAGAGGGAATAAGCTTAATAAACATTCCAATAAGACATCTAGGAACAGAAAAAAGCCATGAAATTTATGCAAGAATAGAAAATTATTTAGAAGAGCATAATATAAATCTTATGTTCAACACTGTAGTACAAGATATAATTGTAGAGAATGGTAAAATTTGTGGAGTAAAGATAAAAAGTTCAAATAAACTAGATGAAGATGTAGAACTAGAAAATATTTATGGAAATGAAGTTGTTATAGCTGTAGGAAGAAAAGGAGCTAACTGGTTAACTGACTTATGTGATAAGCATAAAATAGATACAAGACCAGGAACTGTAGATATAGGAATTAGATATGAATTACCAGATTCAATAATGAAAAATGTAAATGAATATATGTATGAGGGAAAATTTATTAGTAGGCCAGAGCCATTTAGAGATAAGGTAAGAACCTTTTGCCAAAATCCTAGTGGATTTGTTGCTAATGAAGTATATGATAATAATTTAACATTAGTTAATGGACATTCGTATAAAGATAAAAAGAGTAATAATACAAATTTAGCAATTCTAGTTTCTCATAATTTTACATATCCATTTAACAAGCCAATAGAATATGGAAGAAATGTTGCAAAAAATTTAAATGAATTAGGAAACGGAAATATAGTAGTACAAAGATTGGGAGATATTTATAGAGGAAAACGAACATGGGAAAATGAATTAAAAAATAATTCTGTAGTGCCTACTTTAAAAACAGCAGTACCTGGAGATATAACATTTGCATTGGGATACAGAACAATGACTGATATATTAAGGTTTATTAGAAGTTTAGATAAAGTTATTGAAGGATTTGCTAATCCAGATAATTTACTTTACGGTCCTGAAATAAAATTTTATAGTAATAAAGTTAATATAGATAATAATTTTGAAACAAATATAAAAGGATTATATTGCATTGGGGACGGAGGAGGAATGACTAGAGGTCTAATGATGGCATCTTGCTCTGGAATCCATTTAGCACATATATTAGAGAGTTAATTAAGCAAAATAAAATTATACATTTAGCAATGTATAATTTTATTTTTTACGTTAATTACTATATCCAGTTTTATCAACTATTTTATTACTTATTTCTTGTACTGTCTCAGAAGGAATATAATTATCATCATCAAATAATTCTTCATGTAGTTTAACAACATTAGATTTTAATGTAACAGGAACTCCATACCAAGCAGAAAGATTAATACCTTCTATATCATAAGGCCAACCAGAACTATCAGAAATTTTATAAGAAAATATAGAAGGGGCCATGGCTATTATCTGATTAGTAGATATATTAGTTGAAATGTGAGGTAATACAATATCAACAAAATCTAATATTTCAGATATGCTTTTTGTTTTTAATTTTTGAAAAGATGCATCAATTACAGTTCTTATACGCTCAGTTCTTTTATAATCAGAATCTATTTTTCTAATACGAGCATATGCTAATGCCTGTTCACCATTTAAATTGTAGGTTCCACCAGAAGATAATCCAATTTGTTTTGCTTCTGCATCAGTAATTTGCAATTTTATTCCTCCTAATGTATCTACTACAGTTTTTACAGTATCAAAATTTACTGTAACAAATTCAGTTATATTTAAATCTAGATTTCTATTTATTGTACTTAATGCTAATTCTGGTCCTCCATATGCATATGCATGAGTTATTTTATCTAAACCATGTCCTTCAATATCAACATATGTATCTCTGTATATCGATGTTAAATTAACATTATTGTTTTTCTTATTAATACTAACTATTATTATAGAATCACTTCTAGAATTATTAAAAGAATTATCTCTGGTATCTAATCCAAATAGAGCAATATTTCTATATTCATCTAAATTTTCTTCTATTCCAGAATTGACAGTAATTAAATTTTCGTTAGTTTCAACATAATTCATTGCACTTAGTTTACTAGAAACAAATGCATAAGCAAATCCAACTATAATACCAATTAATATAAGGATAATTATAAATAAAATTCCAATTATTTTTAAAAATCCACCTTTATTTGATCTAAAAAAAATATTCAATTTAATTGCCTCCTCTCAATATACAACAAATTGTAACAAAATTTTAAAAAGATTACAAGTAACTTAAGAAAAACTTAACATATATGCTTAGTATATACGGGTAAAAAATATATTTTATATAATTTTAAATTAATGAATAAAAATTCCTAAAATACTAATAATAAAAGAAATGAATTAATATGGAAGGAATGATACTTTTATGTATAATTTTAGAACAGATTTGGCTTTAGAAAGAAGAGATTTATATAAAAAGGCTAATAATTTAAAGGAAGAGATTGATGGAATAGAAGCGAAGGAAGAAAAAATAAATGATAATATAATAGTTTCACGAGTAGAAGTTATTAATGAGAATGGAGAAAATGCAATTGGAAAACCTAAAGGAAGTTATATAACAATAGATTTCAAAAATTTAAAGATTGCTCATGAAGAAGAAATTCAAATGGCATCAGAAATAGTTACTAAAGAGTTATCACAATTATTAGCAAAACATATTCAAAAAACAGATTCTATTTTAGTTGTTGGATTAGGGAATATATATGTTACTCCAGATGCATTGGGCCCAAAGGTAATTAATGAAATTGATATAACAAGACACTTATTAGAATATATGCCAGAAGTTTTAGATAAAGACACTAGAGAAGTTAGTGCTATTTCACCTGGAGTATTAGGCACAACAGGAATAGAAACTTTAGAGATTTTAAAAGGAATTATAGATAATGTAAAACCAAAATTAGTTATAGTAATTGATGCATTAGCTTCCAGAAGTATAGAGAGAATTAGTAGCTCTGTACAATTAGCAGATACAGGAATAGTTCCTGGAGCTGGTGTGGATAATGCAAGAAAAGAACTAACTATTGCAACTTTGGGAGTGCCAGTAATTGCAATAGGAATTCCTACAGTGGTAGAAGCGGCAACAATTGCGGCAGATAGTTTAACACTTTTAATCCAAAAAGTACAAAATGAAGCACAATCAAATGAATTTCTAAATCAGTTACAAGAAGAAGATAAATATACATTAATAAAAGAAGTTTTAACACCAGAAGAGTATAATTTCATTGTTACACCCAAAGAAATTGATAGTTTAATTGAAAAAATGAAAGATATAATAGCTAGAGGAATTAACTTTGCAGTTAATTAAAAAGTAATTAAAATTATTTATAGATTTCTATTGAAAAATATAATATATTGTGATATAAAATATATTGTAAAGTATAAAATACAAATATAAAATCTTAAAAAGAAGAATCTAGGGGTAGATTGTTGAATTTTGTATTGTATTTACTTTAATATTAAGTTGATTTTAACTTAATAAGTAAATTGTTTCATTGGGGGGAGGTGAAAAAATGAAAAATACAGTTAAAATAGGATTAGTTTTATTTGTATTAGTTTTAGCATTAATATTAATACCTAGCGTAAGTAATGCAGCAGAAAAATCAGTTTCAGATAAAGCTGGATTAATAGATGCTATAACAAACGCTACAGATGGAGATGTTATTACATTAACTGATAATATCGTTTTAGATCAACTTTTATCAACAGATAAGGATATAACTATTAATGGTAAATTTACTATAAGTGCTGATGAAAGCTGGACTTCAACAAGTGGAAATCAAACAATGATTACTGCACTTACTGGAGCTGAAGTAACTATAGAAGATATTACTTTACAAGGAGGTCCAAAATATGGTGTACAAGCATATGATGGAGGTAAAGTTATATTAGATGGAGTTACAATTCAAAATTGTAAATATGGTGGAGTATTAGTTAATGGAGGTATAGCTGAAATCAGAAATTTAAATTTAGGAAAAAATGGTACAGGAGCAAACAATGGTGTTGAAATTGGAAAAGCATCTGGTGTATCAAATGATCCTAAAGTAATAATGAATGGAACTATATCATCAACTGAAGCTGAAAATGTTATTTATATAGCTCAAAATGATAGCCTTTCTACATTTGAAGTTGAAAATACTCAATCTTCTACTTATAAATTATATACAACAGGAAAACAAGTTGTTGTAACAGATAGCTCAAATAATGTTGTATTTGCAAGTAATGAAAGTGAAAAAGAAGTAACAATATCAGATGGAGAACCTACAGAAAAAGTTATATTAAGTATCAATATGTTAGATACTACTAAAACATTAGCAATAAATAAAGGAAGTATCTTAACAGAAGAGTTATTAAAAGCTCAATTAAATATAGATACTGACAAATACATATTAGATGGCTTCTATTCAGATAAAGATTACAACACAAAATTTAATTTTGAAAATGTAATTGATGCTAATGCAGCTATATATGTAAAATTATCTTTAGTAGAAGATAACAATGAACCTACTACTCCTACAGAACCAACAGAAGACAATACTACAGACAAAACTGAAGAAGGAGAAAAAGATGAAACTCCAAAAACAGGTGTGTCAAATTATATTGTAATAGCTGGTTTAGTAGTAGTTGCATCTATAGCAACAGTTGTTATATTAAATAAAAAAAATAACTAATAGGTATATATTAGGATAGATGCTTTTAATTGCTCTATCCTAATATGCAATTTTAGGAGATATAGTTTATGGCAAGAGGAAAACATAGTAAAAAGAATAAAAAAACATATAGGTTGATACAATTTTTACTAATTATAGTTATAATAGTGGCAGTAATATATATATATAAATATATAGTTGATAAAAGTAATGCACAAAAAGAAACAGAACTATTAAATTATATAGAAGTTGATAAAACAGAAGTTACTAAGCAAAAAACAGAAAGAATGCTACAAGTATCTGAACTAAAAAAAGAAAATGAAGAAATTGTAGGTTGGATAGAAATAGAAGGAACCAAGGTCAATAATCCAGTTTTACAAGGAACAGACAATAGTTTTTATATGAATCATGATTATAAAAAGAAAGAAAGCGTATATGGGTCATTATTTTTAGATAAATCATATGATTGGAATAAACCAAGTAGTAACTTATTAATATATGGACATAATATGAGAGATGGAAGTATGTTTCAAAATCTATTAAATTATAGAGAAGAAGATTATTATAAAAAACATCCAATTATAAGATTTACTACAGAAGATGAAGATGCTGAATTTGAAGTAATGGCAGCATTTCAATCTAGGGTATATTATAAATCAGAGAAAAATGTATTTAGGTATTATTATTTTATAGATGCTAATAATGAAGAGGAATACAATGAATTTGTTAATAATGCTAAAAAAGCATCTTTTTATGATACTGGTGTAACAGCTGAATATGGAGATCAATTAATTACATTATCTACTTGTTCATATCATACAGAAGATGGTAGATTTGTAGTAGTTGGAAAGAAAAAAGATAAAAATTAGATTATAAGTTATAATTTAATTTTTATCTTTTTTAATATGATATGAAATTTACAAAATAAAGGTTTACTACAATACAATAAAATGATATAATTCTGAAAGATAAATTACCTATAACGGAGGTTATTATGAATTGGAATAATAATGTGTTAGAAAATTGGGATTATGAAAATATTAGTAATTTAGAAGAAAAGATGACTTTAGCAAAAATAATAGCTGAAAAAGTAAAAGAAGGCCAAGTAATTGGATTTGGCTCTGGTTCTACATCTTTTTTAGCTGCTAAAGAAATTGCTAAAAAAATAAAAAAGGATGGCATAAACATAAAAGCAATACCTACTTCTTTGGAAATAAAAATGCTTTGTAGTTATTTAGGAATACCAACTACTTCATTGTTAGAAAACAAACCAGATTGGTCTTTTGATGGGGCTGATGAAGTAGATTCAAATAATTGGCTATTAAAAGGAAGAGGAGGAGCTATGTTTAAAGAAAAAATGAATATGGTAAACTCAAAAATAACTTATATTTTAGTTGATGAATCAAAACTGGTAAATAAATTAGGAACTAATTTTAAAATTCCTATTGAATGTACTAAAGAAAATATAAACTATATAAAAGAACAGATTATAAAATTAGGTGGTACGGATATAATAATAAGAAAAGCTGTAGGAAAAGACGGACCTATAATAACAGAAAATGATAATATAATATTAGATGCTAAATTCAATGATATTAATGAAAATTTAGAAAAAAACATAAAAAAAATTGTAGGAGTAATAGAAAGTGGATTATTTATAGGATATAATGTTGAAATAATATCAACTAAGAAAAATAATTAATGCTTAAAAAAAATAATCCAAAGAAAGGTTTGATTGATTTATGTGGGGAGACATAGCAATAGCATTCTTATTAGCCTTTATAACTGCATTTGTGATAACACCACACACAATGAGATGGGCAAAAAAGGTTGGAGCAATTGATATACCAAATGATAGAAGAGTAAATAAAAGTCCGATGCCAAGATTACGGAGGTTTAGCAGTAATTGCAGGTTTCTTAGTATCAGTAATATATTTACTTATAACAACTTCTTTAGAAGGAAAAATAAATTTATTTGGAGAAGAGAACTATTATATAAAATTATTAGGATTCTTAGGAGGAATAATTGTATTAGGTATAATATGTTATATTGATGATGTAAAAGGAATACCAAGTCTAGTAAAATTAGCTGCCCAAATAGTAGCTGCTATTATTGTTGTGGCATGTGGTATAAAAATAGAAGATATTTCGATACCATTTACTGAAGGAAAAATAATTATTACTGGTATTGGATCATATATATTAACAGTTTGTTGGATTGTAGGAATTACAAATGCAATAAATTTAATTGATGGATTAGATGGATTATCTTCAGGGGTTACATTAATTTCATGTTTATCACTGTTAATGGTATTTGCATTAAATGGTTCTCCATTAATCGCTATAGTATTAATAACTGCTTTAGCAGGTGCTATTGTAGGATTTTTGCCATTTAATTTTAATCCAGCTAAAACTTTTATAGGAGATACAGGATCAAATTTTATGGGATTTTCATTAGCAATTATATCTATTTTAGGTGTAGCTAAAACGTATACTGCATTAGTATTAATTGCTCCAATAATAATATTAGGAATGCCTATTTTTGATACTTTATTTGCTATTTTCAGAAGAATAATAAAAGGAAAATCTATTAAAGCAGTATTTAAACCAGATAAAGGACATTTACACCACAAATTGATGGCAAAGGGATATAGCCAAAAACAAGCAGTGCTTATAATGTATGGAATAACTGCAATTTTGGGAATGTTTGCTGTTATTTTATTAGAAAGTGGTATATGGAAAGCATTATCATTCGCTATATTAATTATAGCAATAGTTGCTATAGGAAATAAAGATGTAATGAAATTGATGAGCGATGATAAAGATGAAGAAATAAATGAAGATCATATTAGAAAACAAGATTGATTTTAACAAATACTTTAAACATGGAGGTAATATCATTGGATGATGAACGATTAATAAACCCAGAACTTGTTGATATAAATGAAGAAAGAATGGAAAACTCTCTAAGACCAAAAACATTAGCAGAATATATAGGACAAGATAAAGTTAAAGAGAATATGAAAGTATATATAGAGGCTGCCAAAAAAAGAGGAGAAGCTTTAGATCATGTACTTTTATATGGCCCTCCAGGATTAGGTAAAACCACTCTTGCAAGTATTATATCTAATGAGATGAATTCAAATATAAAAATAACTTCTGGGCCTGCGATTAGTAAGCCAGGAGATTTAGCAGCATTACTAACTAATTTATCTGAATTTGATATATTATTTATAGATGAAATTCATCGTTTAAATAAAAGCGTTGAAGAGATTTTATATCCTGCATTAGAGGATTATACTCTAGATATAATTATAGGAAAGGGACCAAGTGCTAGATCTATTAGATTAGATTTGCCTAAATTTACATTAATAGGAGCAACTACAAAAGCAGGCTCACTTGCTACTCCGCTTAGAGATAGATTTGGAATTGTACATAGATTAGAATTATATAATACAGAAGATTTAACTACTATTGTAAAAAGATCTGCTAACATTTTGGAAATAAATATAGATAATGAATCAGCTATAGAAATTGCTAGAAGAGCAAGAGGAACCCCAAGAATAGCAAATAGATTATTAAAAAGAGTAAGAGATTATGCAGCAGTTTTAGGAAATGGAAATATTACTTTAAACATTACTAAAATTGCACTAAATAAATTGGAAATTGATGATTTAGGATTAGATGAAATAGATAGAAAAATATTAGAAACTTTAATTATAAAATATAGGGGAAGACCAGTAGGAATAGAAACTATTGCAACTACATTAGGAGAAGAAGTTGATACTATTGAAGATGTATATGAACCATATTTAATACAAATAGGTTTTATATCTAGAACAGTTAGAGGACGAATTGCTTTACCAGCTGCATATGAACATATGGGTTTCCCTTATGAAGAAGCTTAAAAGGATTGGTGAATATAATGAAATTATTGATGCATACTTGTTGTGCTCCATGTAGTGTATATTGTATAGATGAACTAAGAAATGAAGGAATAGAGCCTACAGTATATTGGTATAACCCAAACATCCATCCATATATGGAATATAAAGCAAGACGTGATTGTTTAAAGGAATACACCGCATCTATTGAAATAAATGCTATATTTGAAGAAGAATATGGATTAGATGAATTTTGCAAAAATGTAATATGTGATTTAAAAAATAGATGTGTTAATTACTGTTATAGGGTACGTATGGAACAAACTGCAAAATATGCTAAAGAGAATGGTTATGATACTATTACAACAACACTTTTAGTAAGTCCATATCAAAAACATGAAGAATTAAAAGCAATATGTGAAGAAATTGCTGAAAAATATGGATTAACTTTTTTGTATAGAGATTTTAGAGTTGGCTTTAGAGAAGGACAAGCAAAAGCACGTGAACTAGGGTTATATATGCAAAAATATTGTGGTTGCATTTTTTCAGAGGAGCAAATAATTTTAACCCACACAAATAATAAACCAAAGTTACCTGAAGGTTTTGAGTTTTTACCAGTTAAG
>CAJFUM010000030.1 GCA_904420285.1 uncultured Clostridia bacterium
GGTCGTAACCATCTAAGCACAAAATAAATTTGAATAAAATTCAAAAAATTAAACATTAGCTAAATAATATATATATTAAAATAAGAGCCTTATGTGCTAGGTTACTCCAAGTCGCACTCGCCTGAAAGGCTCGTTTGGTCGTTGCACGATACTGCAAAAATTTTCTAAACATACATACTAGCTGGATTGTATGGCATGAATAAAATAAAACCATTATATAATAAAATATTTATTAAAGAGGTTACTGTTAAGTATTTACTATTCCAAATTATTCTATAGTGGTGAATAGTAACAGAAAAATACATTTTTTTACACTTTTTGCCTTTTTCCCTTGAATTTTTCATAAATGAAATATATAATATAACTGGATAATAATAAATAATTTATCGAGGTGAGAAAATGCTAAAGCAAAATTATTATGGTCTTACAGGACCTCAAAAAAATATTTGGAACACTGAACTATTTTATAATAATTCAAATATAAATAGTGTATGTGGAACAGCAATTCTAAATGAAATTGTTGATTTTGATTTATTAAAAAAAGCAATAAATATTATCGTAGAGAAAAACGATGCATTAAGGACTCGTATTATTTTACAAAATAATATACCTGTTCAATTTTTTAGTAAATATGTTCCTTTTGATATCGAAATTATTGATGTTGATAATAAAAACGATGTTTCAAAAGTAGAACAAGAAATTGTAAATAAAAAATTTAATATTTTAAACTCTAATTTATTCATTCCAAAATTATTAAGATTTCCTGATGGCACTGCTGGTGTTATTTTAAATGGGCACCATATTATTACTGACTCATGGTCTTTAGGGCTAACTATTAAAGAAATTATGAAATTATATCATTGTTTAAAAGATAATGTTGAATATATTTCAAATACTTTTTCATATTCAGAATATATTAATTCAGAATATAATTACAAATCTAGTAAAAGATATAAAGCTGACAAAGATTTTTGGTCAGATTTCTTAAGTTCACTTCCTGAACCTGTTACAATTCCAGGTTTAGTTAACTCTTCTACATCTTCTAGTGGAAAAAGAATTTCATTTGATTTAGATAAAAATTTGTGTAATTTAATTAATGATTATTGTAGAAAAAACAATATTTCTAGTTATGTATTTTTTATGTCTGTTTATGCATTATACATAGCTAATATTACTAATTCTTTAGATTTTATAGTTGGAACTCCAATTTTAAATAGAACCAATTTTAAAGAAAAAAATTCTATAGGAATGTTTGTAGAAACTATACCATTTAGGTTTTCTATAGATCCAGATGTAAGTTTTAAAGATTTAATTATGAAAACAAGTTTGGATTTAATGTCTATTTTGAGACATCAAAAATATTCTTATACAGATATATTAAGTGATTTACGTAAAAACGATAATGAAATACCAAATTTATATAATATTGCTATTTCTTATCAAATTACAAAAGCTGTATCTAGCGATACTAAAGATTATGAAACTAGATGGAATTTCAACAATAATTCTTTAAATGATATAAACATACATTTATATGATTTAAATGATACTGGTGCTTTAAAAATTAATTACGATTATTTAATTGAAAAATATTCTGATAATGAAATTATTAATATTCATAAAAGAATATTACATATAATTGAACAAATAATAAAAAATAAAGAAGATATTAAATTAAAAAATATTAAAATAATTACAAATGATGAATTAGATATGATTTGTAATATTAATAATAATACTTTAAATTATCCTACAGAAAAAGTTGATAAATTAATATCTAATATTGCCAAGAAATATCCTAATAATATTGCAGTTGTAGATGAAGGCGAAAAAATCACTTACATGGAATTAGAAAAACGTTCTAATATTATAGCTGATAAGTTAATTAGACTTGGCATAAAAGAACATGATATTGTTAGTATTTATATGTCTAAAAAAAGTGTAAATTTAATTTGTTCTATTCTAGGCATATTAAAAGTAGGAGCTTCATTTTTAGCAATTTATAATGAATATCCTTTAGATAGAATTGAATACATGTTAGAAGACAGTAAATCGAAATGTTTAATATTTGATGATGCCATAAATGATAATGTGAATTTATTAAAAGAATATTTTCCCCAGTTATATTATATTAATTCATCTAATTTAGATTTTAATATAGATACAAATGTTAATATAGAAAATTTTGATATAAATTCAACTGCATATATAATTTATACTTCTGGTTCTACTGGAAAGCCTAAAGGAGTAGCATTATCACATAAGAATTTATTAAATTTTATTTATAATTTTAGGAATCATTTGCAAAATATTATTACTGATGATAAATTCCTTAGTGTTACTAATATTTGTTTTGATGTAAGTATATCTGAAATTTTTACACCTTTAGTATTTGGTGCTTCACTATATTTATATAAAGATTTAAATTATAGTACACCAAAAGAACTTGCAGAATATATTGTAAATAATAATATTACTTTTTCATATTTTCCACCTGCTTTACTTTCACATGTATACAAAGAACTAAAAAATTATGAAAATGTAAAATTAAACAAATTGTTGGTAGGGGTAGAACCTATTAAAGCATCTATATTATCGAACTTTTTAAACATAAACCCAGAAATGAAAATTGTTAATGGTTATGGTCCAACTGAAACTACTATTTGTTGTACTATGTATGATTTTAATAATTCCCTACCTTCTGATAGCATTGTTCCAATAGGTAGACCTTTGGCTAATAATAAAATTCATGTTTTAAATAAATTTATGAATTATATGCCTTATAACAATAATGGAACTTTATGGATTTCTGGTGATGGAGTTGGAAATGGTTATATTGGAGCAGCTTCTAAAGTACAAAATTCATTCCAGACAATTAATAATATAAAATTTTACAATACTGGAGATTTAGTTAGATTAGATGAAAATAATATTTTACATTTTGTTGGAAGAAAAGATAATCAAATTAAATTTCATGGTTATAGGATTGATTTAGGTGAAATAGAAAGTTCTATAAGGAAATATAAAAATGTAAATAATTGTCTTGTTACTTTAAATAAGATAAATAATGCTGATAAATTAATTGCATTTATATGTTCTTCAAAAGATATAAATGAATTTGATATTCGTACATATATTTCAAATATTTTACCACATTATATGATACCAAATATATTTATATTTTTACCTGCATTTCCATTAACGCCTAATGGAAAAATAGACAAAAAAGCTTTATTAGAATTATCTAATACAAAAACTACTATTCACAATTCATATGTTGAACCTAAAACTGAGACCGAAAAAGTTTTAGCTCAAATATTCTCTAATATATTAGATATTCCTAATATAAGCATTAATGATAATTTCTTTGAGCTAGGTGGAGATTCGCTTAGTGCAATAAAAGTAATTTCTGAAATAGAGACAAAGTTAAATATTAAAGTGATGATAAAAGATATATTTAATTTTCCTACCATTTCAGCATTAAGTAGTTTTATTAATCAAAAAGTTGCTACAGATAATAAAAATACTATTTCTAAAGCACCAATAGCAAAATCTTACCCATTAAGTTTTGCTCAGAAGAGAATTTATTATACAGTAAAATTAAACGAAAGTCAAACGGTTTATAACACCCCTTTTGGTATTATGTTTGATAAATTACCAAATTTAACCAAATTAGAACAATGTTTTAATACTTTAGTTAATAGACATCAAGCATTACGTACATATTTTGAAATTGAAGAAGATGAAGTAGTACAAAAAATTAAAGATAATATTTCTTTTAAATTAGAGGTTTTAGAAACTAAAAATCAAAATATTGAAGAGATATTTGATGAATTTATTAAACCATTTGATTTATCAGTTGCACCTCTTTTTAGAGCTAAATTTATTAAATCAAATAAGTTAAATATTTTACTTATTGATATGCACCATATAATATGTGATGGTCAATCTTCTAGCATTTTTGCAGATGAGCTTTGCAAATTGTATAATGGAGAAGATTTGGAAAAAGAGGACATTGATTATATTGATTATAGTGTATGGGAAAATAATTATTCTAAAACTCAAAGTTTTGAAAATTCCAAAACTTTTTGGATTAATAATTTTAAAAATGGTATACCTGTTTTAAATATGCCAATACAAAAATCCAGACCTAAAACTCAATCTTTTAAAGGTCATAAAATATATGGAGAAATTTTAAATACTGATAGCCTTTTAGATATTTGTAAAAAACTTAATACCACACCATATATGTTTCTACTAAGCTTATATTATGTTTTATTGTACAAATATACAAATCAAGATGAATATGTTGTTGGTTCTCCAATTGTTGGAAGAGATAATTCACAAGTTTCTAACATTTTAGGAATGTTTGTTAATACTTTGCCTTTAAAAGCAACAATAAATTCTAACATGAGTTTTAAAGAATTTCTAAACAATGTAATGGATAATTGTATAAAAGCATTTGAAAACCAATCATATCCATTTGATGAAATTGTAAAAAATTTAGATATTTCTAGAGATGCAAGTAATACTCCATTGTTTAATACAATGTTTACTTATCAAAATAATGGTGTACCTAAATTAGAATTAAATGATGTAAGTATTAAATATCTTATTCCAGATAATAAAACATCTAAATTTGATTTTTCATTAGAAATATCGCCTAAAGATTCTTGTTTAAAACTAAGTTTGGAATATTGTACAGATTTATTTGAACAGAAATTTATGGAAGATTTTCTAAATCATTATATAAATATATTTAATTATGTAATTACACATGATTTAAATGTACTAATAAAAGATATTTCTATATTATCTGAAGACGAAAAGCATATGTTAATATATGATTATAATAATACTTATATTGAATATTCAAAAGATAAAACTATTGTAGAATTATTTGAAGAACAAGTAAAAAAATCTCATTCAAAAAATGCAATCATTTTTGGAGATAAATCTATTACTTATGCTGAACTAAATGAAAAATCCAACCAAATAGCTAAGTTTTTGAGGGAAAAAGGAATAAAACCAAATGATGTTGTTGGCATTATGCTAAATCGTTCTTTAGAATTAATAACATGCATGATGGGTATTTTAAAGGCTGGTGGTGCATACCTTCCTATAGACCCAACTTATCCAGAAGATAGAATTAATTACATTATTAAAGATAGTAATGTTAATATATTACTAACATCTTCAAATTTATCAATTAACAATACTAATAATATTGAAACAGTAAATGTAGATTTTGATAAAAGCTCAATATACGATGTTCCTGTACAGAACTTAAATATTGTGAATAATCCAGATGATTTAGCATATCTAATTTATACTTCTGGATCTACTGGTAATCCAAAAGGAGTAATGCTTACACATAAAAATGTAAATAATTTTATAGCTGCTACATGTAATAAAATAGAATTTAAAGATATTATAGTTTCAGTAACAACATTTTGTTTTGATATTTTTGTTTTAGAATCTTTACTTCCTTTACAAAAAGGACTAACAATTGTACTTGCTAATGAAGAAGAACAAAACATTCCTCAAAAATTAAATGAGTTATGCTTAAAACACAATGTTGAAATGTTGCAGACAACTCCTGCTAGAATGTCTTTACTTATAAGTGATGAATCTTCTATAGAATATATTAAAAAGCTAAAAGTATTAATGCTTGGTGGTGAACCATTACCTGCTAAATTATTAAAAGATTTAAAGAAACTTACAAAATCTAAGATTTATAATATGTATGGTCCAACCGAGACTACTGTTTGGTCTTCAATAAAAAATTTAACTAACACTAATAATATTACAATTGGAGGGCCGATTGGAAATACTCAGTTTTATATTTTAGATAAGGATAAGAATTTATTATCTAATGGAATGGAAGGTAACTTGTTTATTGGCGGTGATGGAGTTGCTAAAGGATATTTACATCGTGAAGATTTAACTAAGGAAAAATTTATATCTAACCCATATAAAGAAAATGATATAATATATGATACTGGTGATATTGCTAAATGGAATAGTAATAAAGAAATGATTTGTATTGGTAGATCTGATTTCCAAGTAAAACTTAGAGGATTACGTATAGAATTATCAGAAATTGAAAATAGAATTATGCAATTTCCTCATATAGATAAGACTGTAGTTTGTATAAAACATGATACATTAGGAAGAGATTTCTTATGTGCATATTTTGTATCTAAGGACAGAATAAGTATACCAGAGTTAAAAGATTTCTTAAGTAAATTTTTACCTACTTATATGGTTCCAAATAAATTTAAACAGTTATCAGATTTCCATTATACTCCTAATGGCAAGATTGATAAAAAGGCTCTTCCAGATATAGAATTACATACTAATGATAATAATATAATACTTGCAAGTACTCCAACAGAGAAAAAACTATCTAAGATTTATGAAGAACTTTTAGGTATATCTCCTATTAGTATAAATGATAATTTCTTTGAAATTGGTGGAGATTCAATGCTAGCATTAAAATTACAGATTAAACTTTTGAATGATAATATAAATATTACTTATTCAGATATATTTAAATACAATACAATTAAACAATTAGCTGCAAAAATTGATGCTCGCATTGCTAATGATATTAACAAAATAGAAGAATATGATTTTACTAAAATAAATAAATTGTTAAGTGTAAATAATGTCCAAAGTTTACAGAATTTAAAGAAAAAGGAAATTGGTGATATTATTTTAACAGGTGCTACTGGATTTTTAGGTGCTCATATTTTGTCTTATATTTTAAATAATACAAATTTAAAAATTTATTGTTTATTAAGACCAGATTTGAGTATAGATATAAATACAAAATTAATAAAAAGATTACATTACTATTTCGGAGATAAATATGATAGATTTTTAGGAGATAGATTTTTTGCTATTTCTTCAGATATTACTAGAGATGGTTTAGGCTTGGATATAAATACTATAGATCTATTGAATAAAAATAGTTTTTGTGTTATAAATAGTGCTGCTATAGTAAAACATTATGGAGATTATGCAGATTTTGAACAAATAAATGTAAAAGGAGTAAAAAATTTAGCAAATTTCTGTATAAAATATAATAAAAAACTTATACAAATTTCTACTGTAAGTGTTTCTGGAAATACATTATTTGATTTAGCTATAAATCAAAATAATTTTGCAAGTGATGTAGAATTTAATGAAACCAATTTATATATAGGACAATCTTTAGAAAATGTTTATGTTCGTAGCAAATTTGAAGCTGAAAAAATTATTTTAGAAAATATGTTAAATTATAATTTAAAAGCTCTTATTTTACGAATTGGTAATATAACTAATAGGAGTACCGATGGTAAATTCCAACCAAATTCTAACGAAAATGCATTTGCTAACAGATTAAAAGCGTTTATAGATTTAAAATGTATTCCTTTATATTTAAAAGATATATATGTGGAATTTAGCCCAGTAGATAATGTTGCTGAAGCTGTTTGCAAATCATTATATTATTCAAATAATATTAATGTATTACATATATATAATTCAAATCATGTATATATGAAAGATCTAATAAAACTACTACCAGATAACACCTTAGAATTTGTTGATAATGATATTTTTGATAAAAAACTTAATATAGCCATGAAAGAAGCAAATAATACAAATTCTATATCATTCTTAGTAAATGATTTAGATAATAATAAACACATAAATTATGATAATAATATAAAAATTAAAAATAATTTTACAAATGTATTTTTAGATAAAATAGGCTTTAAATGGAGTGATATAAATAAAAATTATATAAGTCAATTATTAAAAAATATTTAGGAGGTTTAAACAAAAGATGTCAACTTTTTTATTACTATTATTTTCAGCAATAATTATTCTTTTACTTATAGTATTTATAAATAGAAATAAAACCAATAATCAATTAGCTAAAATATATTCCTTTACACTACTTTTTACTTTTGTATGGGTTGCCCCTTTGCTGTTTCAAATGGCTTTTGCCCAAAAGTATAATATTCCACCAATTTATTTTGATTATGTGGCTTATATAGGTATATGTTTCTTACCAATTAATGTTTTGTTTACAGGACTTTCTTATTCTAAAACACATATTAAATTTAAAGTAAAATATCTTTTACTATTCATTATACCTATATTAACTTTAATATTGTTATGGACAAATGATTCTCATCACTTATTATATGAAACTTACTCTATAAATTTAAATGAATGTCAAACAGGCCCATATATGATTGTTCATAATATATATTCATATGGATTGCTATTTATAGGAATTCTATATTTATTAAGATTTTCAATGAGAAGTTCTGGATTCTTCTCTAAACAATCATTACTTATTATTATAGGAATTAGTTTACCTATAATTGTTAATATATTAGGTACATTTAGAATAGTACCAATGACAATATATGTTACTCCTATAAGCTTTACATTTGCAATGATTTGTACTGCTTTTGCAATTTTTAAATTTGATTTTTTATCCACTGCTCCAATAGCTCTGCAACGTATAGTAGATGGAATGTCTGATGGATATGTAGTTTTAAATAATAATGATGTAGTTATTGACTTTAATTTAACATTTTTAAAAATGTTTAAAACACGTGATGAAGATATTCGCAACCAAGATTTCTTTAATTTACTTTCACATACTAATTTTTCTAAAAATGAAATTAATAAAATAGCTGATAATATTAATAAAACTAAAAATTCAGATAGTACATTTGTAATGGATAAAAAAAGACGAAGAGACAATAAATATTTTCATATAGAAATTAGTGCATTGAAAACAGAAAATACTAAAATAGGAACTTTGCTTTTAATTAAAGATACTACTCAACATATGAGAGATTTAAAAACGATTAAGGAAAATCAAAGCCTTCTTATGGAAAGAGAACGTTTAGCTTCTTTAGGACAATTAATAGGAGGAATCGCTCACAATTTAAAAACTCCTATTATGTCTATTTCTGGTGCAGCTGAAGGATTAACAGATCTAATAAAAGAATATGATGCTTCTATTGGAGATCCAGAGGTAACTATTGATGATCATCATGCAATAGCAAAAGATATGGAGTCTTGGGTGGAAAAGATTAAAGATTATACTTCATACATGTCTGATGTAATAACAGCAGTTAAAGGACAAGCAGTTACACTATCAGAAAATAATAATATTACTTTTGATATTGAAGAATTAGTAAAACGTGTAGATATATTAATGAGACATGAATTAAAAAATGCTTTAACAACCTTAAGAACCACTGTTAATGTGGATAAAGGAACTGTTTTAACTGGAGATATTACCAGTTTAGTGCAAGTTATAAATAATATGATATCAAACAGTATTCAAGCATATAAAGGAAAACCTAATCAAGTAATTGATTTAATAATATCTAAAAATAAGAATTCTATAATTATAGCGGTAAAAGATTATGGTCCTGGATTATCAGAAGAAGTTAAGAAAAAACTATTTAAAGAAATGATAACAACTAAGGGAAAGAACGGTACTGGACTTGGTTTGTTTATGTCATATTCTACAATACGAGCTCACTTTAATGGTAACATTACTTTTGAAAGTGATTCAAATGGAACGACTTTTTATATTACAATACCTATAGTATAAATGTATAGCAAGAGACTATTACCACAAAAGTAAACTTTAACTGATTTTAGACTTTTTGGCAAAAGTCTCTTGATTTTTTATTTTATTATTATATAATAGTGATAGTGCAAGGTATGAGGAGGTACAATATGAGAAAAAATGAACATATTTCCCCTTCAAATGGTTATAAAATAATAGCAGTTGACGATGAAATGGGAATTGTTGATTCGCTTTCTATATTTTTAAAAAGATCGGGTTATAATTTTACAGGAGTTACTGACCCTTTAGAAGCAATCGAACGTGTAAAGTCAGAACACTTTGATTTAATGATTCTTGATTTTATCATGGAACCAATACATGGAGATGAAGTTGTAGCAAAAATAAGAGAATTTAATAAAGAACTGTATATCTTATTATTGACAGGCCATAAAGATTTAGCACCACCTTTAGAAACAATTCGAAAATTGGATATCCAGGGTTATTGTGAAAAAAGTGATAAGTTTGATCAATTACTTCTTTTAATTGAATCTGCAATGAAATCAATTGCTCAAATGAATGAAATAAAAAGAATTAATTTAGAACTTGCAAATACCTACGAAAAATTAGAGAAAGCTTATTTAGATAGTATTCAAACATTAAGGTATACTGTAGAAGCTAAAGATCCATATACTAGAGGTCATTCAGATAGAGTTTCTGAATATTCAGTATTAATTGGAAAAAAATTAGGTTTATCTGAAGATGATTTAAAAACTTTACGTGTGGGAGGATTATTTCACGATATTGGAAAAATAGGAATACCAGATAGTATTTTATTAAAAGAATCTAAGCTATCTGATGAAGAATATTCTGAAATAAAAAATCATCCTTCTATTGGAGCTCACATCTTATGTAATGCAGAGGTTTTTAAAGAAATTATTCCAATTGTTAAACATCATCATGAAAGATATGATGGAAAAGGTTATCCTGGTAAATTGGAAGGAACAAATATTCCTTATTTTGCAAGAATTGCTGCTGTTGCAGATGCCTTTGATGCAATGACTTCAAAAAGAACTTATAGAAACTCTCTACCTATAGATGTAGTTCATTCTGAAATAGAAAAAAACTTAGGTACACAATTTGATCCAGAGATTGGAAAATTATTTTTAGATATAATTGATAATGAATATGATAAAATTAAAGAAATACAAGAAAAATATCCAGCATAATTTGTCTGGATATTTTTATATTTTTCTATATCTTCATACTTAATTTTACTTTTTGTCTATCAGAATCAATTCCAATAACTTTTACTTTTACTATATCTCCAATAGATACAATATCAGCTGGATTTTTAACATATTTATCACTTAATTCTGATATATGTACTAATCCATCGTGTTTTACTCCCACATCTACAAATGCCCCAAAATCGGTAACATTTCTTACTGTACCAGTAAGTATTTGTCCTTCTTTTAAATCTTCAAATTTTAATACATCACTTCTAAGTATTGGTTTTGGCATTTCTTCTCTTGGATCTCTTCCTGGTTTTGATAATTCAGATATAATATCTTTTAATGTAATTTCTCCAATTTCTAATTCTTTAGCTGTATTTTCTATATTTATATTTGATAAATCTTTTTGTATTATTTTTACTTTATCTTTATCTAATAAATCTTCTTTTTTATATCCGATTTTATTCAATAGGTCTTCTGCTTTTTCATAACTCTCTGGATGGACTGCTGTTGTTTCTAAAGCATTTTTTCCATCAAAAACTCTTATAAATCCTGCACATTGTTCAAAAGCCACTTTACCAAGCTTAGGAACCTTTAATAATTCTCTTCTTTCTTTTATTTTACCATTTGAATCTCTATATTTAACAATATTATTAGCAATTGTTTTATTAATTCCAGCAATATACTGCAAAAGTGATGGAGTCGCTGTATTTACATCTACTCCTACTTTATTTACAGCATCTTCTACAACTCCTTCTAAGCTTTCTGACAATTTCTTTTGATCTACATCATGTTGATATTGCCCTACCCCAATAGATTTTGGATCTATTTTAACAAGTTCTGCTAATGGATCTTGCAACCTTCTTGCTATTGAAATAGCACCTCTTAATGATACATTTATATCTGGATACTCTTCAGTAGCTAATTTAGAAGCAGAATAAACCGAAGCACCTGCTTCTGAAACTATAGCATAATGTACGTCTTTATTTAATTTAGTTTTTGCTTCTTTTATAACATCTGCTACAAACATTTCTGACTCTCTTGAAGCAGTTCCATTTCCTATAGCAAACATATTTACATCATATTTATCTATTAACTGTAATAATACATTTTTTGAATTTTCAATATCATTTTGAGGTTCTGTTGGATATATTGTTGTGGTATCCAATACTTTGCCAGTTTCATCTATTATTGCAATTTTACATCCAGTTCTATATGCTGGATCAAACCCAATTACAGTTAAGTTTTTAATTGGAGGGCTTAATAACAATTGCTTTGCATTTTTACCAAAAACTCTTATAGCTTTTTCTTCTGCCTTTTCTGTTAAATCTGAACGTATTTCTCTATCTATGGATGGTTCAATTAATCTTTTCCAACTATCTTTTATAGTATTTTTTAAATATTCCTCAAATTGTGTATGTCCTTTAATTATATCTTTTTCTATATAGAATATTATCTTATCCTCTGGCTTATCTATTTTTACTTTTAAAATGTCTTCTTTTTCCCCTCTATTTATTGCTAAAATTCTATGGCTAGGAAGTGTTTTTATTGTTTCACTAAAATCATAATACATATCATAACTTGTTTTAACTTCTGGATCATTTGCTTTTACATTTATAACTGCTTCTCTATAACAAATTCCTTTTATCTTTTTTCTATACTTAGGGTTATCTGATATATTCTCTGCAATTATGTCCAAAGCTCCTGCTATTGCTTCCTCAACATTTGCAACAATTTTATCCTTTTCCATTGTGTTTTCCACATTTTGTTCACTAGTCACAAAATCTTTTGCTATTATTTCTAATGGAACACTTTCTTTTTGTTCAATTATAATATTTGCTAAAGGTTCTAATCCTTTTGCTTTAGCAATTGTAGCTCTTGTTTTCTTTTTAGGTTTATATGGTCTATAAATATCTTCAACTTCTGCTAAAGTATTGGCTTGCTCTAAACTAGTCTCTATTTCCTCAGTTAAATTTCCTTGTTCTTCTATAGAGTGCTTAACCTCTTCTTTTCGCTTTTCTAAATTTCTAAGGTAATTTAATCTTTCATACAACTCTCTTAATACTTCATCAGATAACCCACCTGTTACTTCTTTTCTATATCTAGCTATAAAAGGTATTGTATTTCCCTCATCTATTAATTTAACTGTAGCAATTATTTGTGTTTCTTTAATATTTAATTCTGTACTTAATTTTTCTATTATTTTATCCATTTTTTTCCTTTCTTTTTTAGTTTTTATTTACCAATATCTTATTATTCTATTCCCAAATATTCATTATAAGTTACTTCTCTATCAACCAAACCATCTTTTTTAATATCTAAAATTCTATTAGCTACAGTTTGTGTTAATTGATGGTCATGTGATGTAAATAAAATTATCCCTTTATATTTTTTCATTCCTTCATTTAATGCAGTAATACTCTCCATATCTAAATGATTTGTTGGTTCATCAAATATAAGTAAATTAGCTCCAGATAACATCATTTTTGAAAGTACACACCTTACTTTTTCTCCTCCAGATAATACATTAACTTTTTTCAAAGCTTCTTCTCCAGAAAATAACATTCTTCCCAAAAAGCTTCTAACATATGTTTCATCTGGATCTTTTGAATATCCACGTAACCATTCAGTTATTGTTAAGTCAGAATCAAATAAGTAATTATTATCTTTTGGGAAATAATTTGTTGTAATAGTTGTCCCATAATTTATTTCACCAGAATCTGGTTCTAATTCTCCTGCTAATATTTGAAACAAAACAGTTTTAGCATTTTCATTATCAGCTAAAAAAGCAATTTTATCATTTGGTTTTACAGTAAAAGAAATATTATCTAATATTTTTTCACCATTTATAGTTTTAGTTATGTTCTTTACTGTTAAAATTTCTTTTCCTGGCTCTCTATCTGGTTTGAAATCCACATATGGATATCTTCTATTAGAAGGTTTTATTTCATCTAATTCTATTTTCTCTAAAGATTTTTTCCTAGAAGTAGCTTGCTTTGATTTAGAAGCATTTGCACTAAATCTCGCAATAAATTCTTGTAATTCTTTTATCTTTTCTTCCTTCTTTTTATTTGCTTCCTTCATTTGTTTTAGAGCAAGTTGGCTAGATTCATACCAGAAATCATAATTTCCTGGATATACTTTTATCTTTCCGAAATCCACATCTGCTATATGTGTACATACTTTATTTAAAAAATATCTATCATGAGATACTACAATTACTGTATTTTCAAAATTAATTAAAAATTCTTCTAACCAGTTTATGCTTTTTAAATCTAAATCATTTGTAGGCTCGTCAAGTAATAATATATCTGGATTTCCAAATAAAGCTTGTGCTAAAAGTACTTTTACTTTGTCTTTTGGCTCTATTTCTTTCATTAATTTATAATGTTTATCAGGTTCTATACCTAAATCATTTAATAAAACGGCTCCATCTGCTTCTGCGTTCCATCCATCCAATTCTGCAAATCTTTCTTCTAATTTAGCTGCTTTCATTCCATCTTCTTCAGAAAAATCTGGCTTTGCATAAATTTCTTCTTTTTCTTTCATTATGCTATATAATTCTTGGTTTCCCATAATTACAGTATCCATTACAGTATATTCTTCAAATGCAAAGTGATCTTGTTTTAATACAGATAATCTTTCATTTTTTTCTTTTGAAACTTCACCTTTGCTTGGTTCTATCTCCCCAGATAATACCTTCAAAAACGTAGATTTTCCTGCACCATTTGCACCAATTATACCGTAACAGCACCCCTTATTAAATTTAATATTTACATCTTCAAATAATGTTCTTTTTCCAAATCTTATTGTTATACCTGTTGCAGTTAGCATATTTTTTCCTCCTTATTAGAATTTTATTTTTATTAATTTATTTTTTATATTCTTTTATTTTCAAATTAGCGATAGAATCAATCTAGCATTCCTTTCTTTTTGAGCCATAATGTAGTTATAATACCAATTAATATAGAAATTACGATTATTAATACAAATCCAATTGGACTATTTTGAAGAGGTAGTCCCACATTCATTCCCCAATAGCTTGCTATCATTGTTGGTATAGCTAAAATAATTGTAATTGAGGTTAAATATTTCATTACCCCATTCAAATTATTTGAGATAATAGATGCATATGCATCCATTGTACCTGTTAATATATCTCTATATATTTTAGCCGTTTCTATAGCCTGCTTATTCTCTATTATTGCATCTTCTAATATATCTTCATCTTCATCATATAATTTTATTAGATTTCCTCTCATTGTTTTTTCCATTACAACTTCATTTGATTTTAATGAAGTTGTAAAATATACAAGACCTTTTTCTAAACTAAGTAATTTCAAAAGTTCTTTATTCTTCATTGAATTTTTTAATACATTTTCTGCAATTTCTGTTTCTTTATTTAGCTTTTTTAATAAGTCCAAAAATTTTTCAGAATTTGCATAAAATATTTGAAGTAACATTCTACTTTTTTTATATGTTGTAATTGTTTTCAGTTTCTTTTTTAATTCTTCTAAAATTTGATTTTTATTTAAAGATACAGTAATAATATAATCATCCCTAACAAAAATTACACCAATTGGCATTGTGCTATATACTTTAGCACCAGATTCAATATCAATTATAGGTGTATCTATAATAAATAATATGGTATTATCATCATCCTCAATATCAATTCTGGCTTTTTCTTCAGGATCTAATGCATATCTTATAAAATCTTCTTTTATATTTATATTTTCACAAACTGTTCTAATTTCTTCATCACTCGGTGAAATCATGTTTATCCAATTTCCTTTTTCATATTTCTTAGTTTCAGTAGTTATATTTGTATCAAGACTTGTACTATACATTTTAAACATATTTTCACCCCTCCGCACATTATATTAACATAATTTTACAATAATTACAACTTATATTTTAGTGAAATTTTAAATTGTATTTATTCTACTAATTTTTAATTAAAAATTGCCAATATCTAATTTTTAAAAAATATGTCAATAACTTTTGAAAATGTCATAAAAATTTTTCAAAATTAACTTTTAATTATGTCATAGTGAACTGCTTGATAACAGTTCA
>CAJFUM010000031.1 GCA_904420285.1 uncultured Clostridia bacterium
TGGTAACTACAACAACAATGGTTCTAACAACCCGGCTTCAGACCGCAACAACAACAATCCTAACAATAGCAACAGCAACAAATCCTCTCGCTCAGCTCTAATATTATTCCAGATTATATGTTTTAAGGAATATATACAGTGAAATATTAGATATTAAAGGGATTTATTCCTTCCAAGTGTTAAAACTAGGTAAACATGAATCAATAGACTATGTATTAGTAGGCACAGGATGCAGAATATATGTAGTATATGTAAAAAATTAGCGAAAAAATTAGCAAAAGTCTTAAAAAGAGTAAAACTAGAGATATAAAAGAAAATTAAATTAAAAGAAAAAAATAAAAATAAAAACAAAAAATTAAAAGGATAGTTACAATAAAAAATGAATATAGTAATAATATGTGGAAAAATAATTTCTAAAATAGAATTTAAGTTTATATATGATAGATATAAAAATAATGAAGAAAAAAAGAATAAAAATGATGAAATATATAAACATATATCAATAGCAAGATGTAAAATAAAGTTAAGCAATAATAGTATATTAGAAATATATGGATATGATAATATAGCAGATTATATGTATAGATATTTAAATGAGAATGATAATACATTAATTAAAGGAAAATTAGATGATAATATGAAAATTAATATAGAATATATTGAAAATACTAAAAAAATCCTATAAAATTAAGTGGGAGGTAAGAAATGTTAATAAAAAATGGAAAAGTTTTAATATTTGAAGAAAATGATGTTAAGATAAAAGATGTTGATATAAAAGTAGATGATAAAAAAATTCAAAAAATTGAAAAGGATATATTACCAGATAAAAATGAAAAGGTTATTGATGCTACAAATAAAGTAGTAATGCCAGGATTAATAAATACACATGCACATATAGCAATGAGCATATTTAGAGGAACTTTTGAAGGCTGTAATTTATATACATGGCTTAATGAAAAAATTTGGCCAATAGAAGCAAAATTAACCAAAGAAGATGTATATGATGCTACAATGTTATCTATAGTAGAAATGATTTCTACTGGAACAACTTGTGTAAATGACCATTATTTTTTTTCAGAGCAGATAAGAGATGCTTTAGAAAAATCTAAGATGAGAGCTGTTATTACAAGAGTTTTAATGGATTCAGATGGAGAAGAAGCTTCAAATAAAAGAATAGATGAATTTATAAATTTATATGAAAGTAGAAATCAGAATAATGAATTGATTACATATTCAGTAGCTCCACATGGGCTTTATACTTGTTCTGGAATGGTATTAAGTAAAGCAAGGGATTTGGCTAAAAAATATAATCTACCTGTTCATATACACTTTTTAGAAAGTATTGATGAAATAAAGGATATATATAATTTACATGGAGAAGAAGGAATAGATGTATTATCAAAATATTTTTCTGATATTCATACTATATTAGCACATGGAGTAAAACTAAATGATAAAGATCTCTCAATTCTTTCAAAAATGAATTGTGGAATATCTCATAATCCGGTTTCAAATTTACGATTAGGATGTAAAATTGCTGATATAACTAAATATATTAAATTAGGAATAAATGTTGCACTTGGTACAGATGGGCAAGGTTCTGGTAATAATTTAGATATGTTTGAAGCAATGAAAATAGCAGCTTTAATGCAAGGCGGAATACATGAAAATGAAGAAAGAATTGATTCAAAAGATGTAATAAAAATGGCTACAATTAATGGAGCAAAGCTTTTAGGATTAGATAAAAAAATAGGAAGTATTGATGAAGGAAAAGAAGCTGATATAATAATTGTGGATTTTTCAGATAAATTAGATAATGTAAAACTAATACCAAATAATAATATAATATCTAATTTAGTATATAATACAAATGGGAATAATGTAGATACAACTATAGTAAATGGTGAGATTTTAATGGAAAATAGAGAGCTAAAAACAATTGATTTCCAAAAAGTAATTAATAAAAATATTTTCAAAAAGCAATAAATTTATTAATTTAACGCCACGTAAACAGAAACATATAAGTATAAAATACGCTTTTAATTCGTTCTATATAACACATACCTTTGCTATTATAATATAAATGTAATATTAAGAAGTGAGGGAGAATATGAAGAAAGCAAAGGTAATAAAAATTGGTAAAAATATTCAGGCTATTCGAAAAAGTCATGGATATACACAAGAACGATTAGCTGAAGCAATTGAATGTTCACCTAGATATATAGGAGATATAGAACAAGACAGATCTAAGCCATCATATGAAGTATTAGTTAAAATTTGTAATTTATTTAATATAGGATTAGATGAAATATTTAGTATGTATTTAGATATAAAAGGAAAAAAAGAAATTAATAGTGCATTGTTTGGATTTGACAAATTAAAACCAAATAACCAAGAAACTATAATTCATATGATAGAATATTTTAACAAAAGTAATGTATCTTAGGTAAGAAAATATAATTATTATATTAAAAATACGCACTTGCACCGGTTGGGATAATCGGCTATAGAGTGCGTATTTATTTTTTAAATTTCAAATTTTATTAATCAAAGGCAAATTAAATGATTGTAAATTAACATAAAATATGATATAATAAATACCAACTCTATTATAAGGGTTTAGTTTCAATTTATTTCCAAACGGAAATGAAGAAAGTATCTAAGGAGGAGTAAAAAATGTTTAATCTCGAAGAAGCAAAAAGTTTGGTACGGGTTGTACAAATGGAAAAAGCAATGAAATGCATTGAGAAGATGGTTACACATGGGTATACCAGCTTACGAATGGACGGTATAGCTCTAGAAGAAAATGTTGCACTAGCAGTAACTAAACGGGGCTGTAATGTGGTTGTTGTAAGAGGTTTATATGAAAATACTTCTTATACAATGTTGTCACGTACTGCCAATAAAAAGGTTGGCAAACTGAAAATTATTGACCAAGTGTATGCAGAGCTAAAAGGACAACAGAGCGAAGAAGAAATTAGAGAACAGGTGCTTTTAGCCCAAAGTAAACTTTGGGAAGCGGCAATGGAAGGAAAAGAGGAATGTAAAATTGATCAAGAATTTTGCATGCCAGCAGTCTGGAGATTGGCAGGACAAAATATTTCCGTAGAGATGCATGTATATGCAGAACACGAAAAATCGTATACAATCCTATCTATTATTAGAGCTAGAGATGGCATGATTGGTACTGTGAGCGTGATTTATCACAACTCCGAAAAATAGGATACTTTTAAAACAGGTTAGTTTTTCTAACCTGTTTTTCAAATATATTACTAGACTATTTACAAAAAAATGATATAATATTTTGTAGAAAAAAGAGAGTAGGAAAAGTTATGGAAAATAAAAAAAGGTGCAAGTGGTGTAATTTAAAAAATGAGCTATATGTTAAGTACCACGATGAAGAATGGTGTAAACCTAATTTTAATGATAATTATTTATACGAGATGTTAATACTAGAGTCCTTTCAAGCTGGTCTTTCATGGGAATGTGTGTTAAATAAAAGGGAAGATTTTAGAAAAGCTTACGATAATTTTAATTTAGAGAAGATATGTGATTATGATAATAAAAAAATAGAAGAATTATTAGCTAACAAAAAAATAATAAGAAATAAACTAAAAATTAAAGCAAGTATTAATAATTCTAAAATATTTAAAAATATTAAGCAGGAGTATGGTTCATTTTATAATTATTTAAAAAAATTTATTAATAATGAAGTAGTATATGAAATAGGAAAAACAACTTCTGATTTATCAGATAGAATTTCAAAAGATTTACAAAAAAGAGGAATGAAATTTGTGGGTTCAACAATTATTTATTCTTACTTACAAGCAATAGGGGTTATATATTCTCATGATAAAGAATGTTTTTTGTATAAAAAATAGAATTAATAATAAGGAGATGAAGTTATGAAAAAAACTTTTAAAGTTATAGGGATTAGTTTAATAATATTAGTTATATTAGCATTAATATTCTTTACAGTAGATTATATAAGAGTACAAAAACAAGAAAAACCAATATTTTGTATTTCGAATCCAGCTGGAATTTACAATGATGGAGGAACAATAGAATATTTTGGTTTAGGGTATAAAATTATTGATTTTAATATGCTAAATGGATATGACGAAATGAAAATAGGTTCATGGGCTATTCAGTATGATGATTTTTCAGATGAATTTAAAGAGTATGATAATATGTTTTTTACAAAGAAAGCTTTGGTAATGGAAGTATATGAAAATAGCTTGGGAGTAATGGAAATATTGGATAATGAAAAAGCTGGAACTATATATTCTGTAGCTTTTTCTAAAGAAGGTAATATTGGATTTAAATATGGACAGGAAGTTTTAATATATTTTGATGGAATGATTGCTGATAGTTATCCAGCTCAAATTTATAATGTGGGAAAAATTGAAATTGTAAAAGATAAAAGTAATATTACTATACCAGATAATGTTATAAGGTACTATAATAATACAGAAGAAAAAGTGAGTATAAATGTTTCTGATTTGTCTAATACTGGAATTACATTAACTATTACTGATGAAAACGAATTGCCATATGAATATTCTGATGACTATATAATATATCAAGAGGTAAAAAATAAAGAATATACTGGAATTGGATATAAAATAGGAGAGGATACAGAAAATTCAACTTCTGGTTATACCGGAACAGGACTAGAATATATATGGGAGGAAATGAAAAAAAATTCTGAAATTAAAATAGAAGATACAATAGAAAACCTAGTATATAATTTGCCAAATATGGAGGAAAATGAACATTATACTGTAATAGGGAAAAAAATAGATTGGACAAATTTATATGGAAAATTAAATGATGGAAAATATAGATTAGTATTTTCTGGTGAAGCTTCATTTCCGATAATAATAGAATTTTCAATAGATAATGAACAAACAGAAATATTAAAAACCGAAATAGCTCCTTAATGCCAAATGATTTCTGGCTATTTTAAAATTTTGTTGAAAAAAAGTCTAAACTCATATATAATCAGTAAGAAAAACAATAGCAATATACAGAGGTGAAAAATGTATTTAAAAAGATTAGAATTACAGGGGTTTAAATCCTTTGCAGATAAAACAATATTAGAATTTAAAAGTGGAATAACATCAGTAATAGGACCTAATGGATCTGGAAAAAGTAATATTTCAGATGCAATAAGATGGGTACTTGGGGAACAAAGTATGAAATCTCTTAGGGGATCAAAATCAGAGGACATAATTTTTGCTGGAACACAAGCAAGAAAATCTTTAGGATTTGCGGAAGTTTCAATGGTTATTGATAATACAGATGGAAAACTTCCAATTGAATATTCAGAAGTAACCATAACCAGAAAGCTATATAGAAGTGGTGAGACAGGTTATTATATAAATAAAGTTCCTTGTAGGTTAAAAGATGTTTTAGAGCTTTTTATGGATACTGGAATAGGAAAAGATGGATATAGTATAATCGGACAAGGTAAAATAGATGAGATACTTAGCAATAAATCGGAAGATAGAAGAAAGATTTTTGAAGAAGCAGCAGGAATAGTAAAATATAGAGCAAGAAAAGCAGAATCTGAAAAAAAATTAGAACAAACAAAACTAAATTTGCTAAGAATTAACGATATTTTAGTAGAAATAGAATCAAATATAGAGCCACTAAAATTACAATCAGAAAAGGCTAGAAAGTATTTAGATTTACGAGAAGAATTAAAAAATATAGAAGTGGGTTTGTTTTTGCATAATATATCTGAATATAAAGAAAAGTTAGAAAAATTAGCACAAGATATAGAAATAGTGCAAGAACAAGAAAATGCAGAAAATGTAGAAATGCAAAATTTGCAAGAAGCAAAAGAAAATTTAAAAAAAGAAATTGATGATATTACTTCAAAAATAGAGCATGTTCAGAACCTAAGCTTTGAAAGTTCAAATAAAATAGAAAAAATAAATTCTGAAATAGGTATTTCTAAAGAGAGAATTCAAAACAATAAAGTAAATAGAGAAAGAATAGAAACAGAAATTGAAGAATTAAAAAATAGGATTACAGAGTTAGAAGATGAAGAAAAACAAAAAATTGATAAAAAAGAAAATTTGAGTTTAAATAGAGAAAAGTTCCAAAAAGAATTAGATGAAAAGCAGAAAGAATTAGAAGACTTAAGTAAAAAGCTATCTGATAAAGAATTAGAAATAGAAGAAAAGAAAAGTAAAATAGAAAAAAGTACAGACAGAAAATATGAACTTATTTCAGAAATAAGTTCATTAGATACAAATATCGAAAATTTAGAAAAAAGAGAAAAAACTGCTAAAAATGAATTGAATAGTTTGGTATTAGAAATTGATGGCGCAAGAAATGATAAACAAGATAAAATAAAAGATTTTTATGATATTGAATATAAAAGAAATGAGCTTAATAAATTATTGCAAGAAAAATCTGAAGTAAAAGAAAAAAGCATGGCTAAAATAAAAGAATTTGATTCTGCTATAAACAATTTACAATATGAAAATAGAATGAAAGATGCAAGATTAAAATTTTTAATAGAAACAGATAAAGAAAAAGAGGGGTATACAAGGAGTGTTAAATTACTTTTAACAGATTGTGAAAATGATTTTAATTTACGTAAAGGTATGAATGGAGTTTTAGCAAATTTAATTTCTGTAGATAAAAAATATGAAATTGCAATAGAAATGTGTTTAGGTTTAGCTTTACAAAATATTGTTACAGATACAGAAGAGGATGCTAAAAGGTTGGTAGAACATCTAAGAAAAAATAAATTGGGGAGAGCATCTTTCTTGCCAGTATCTTCAATTAGAGGAAAAAAGATAGATAGAATAATAAAAAATAGTACAGAAGGAGTAATTGGTGTAGCATCAGATTTAGTAAAATGTGATAAAAAATATGAACAAATAGTGCTAAACTTATTAGGTAGAACACTTATTGTTGAAAATATGGATACTGCTATACAAATGGCTAAACTTAATTCATATTCTTTTAGAATTGTAACTCTAGATGGGGATATTGTAAGTAATACTGGATCTATTACAGGAGGATCTATACAAACTAAAACAGTAAATATACTTGGAAGAAGTAGAGAAATAGAAGAATTAGAAAAATCATTAAAAGATATAAATAATAAAATAGAAGAAGTAATAAAAGAAAAAGAAAAGTATTCTGCTTCAGTAACAGATGTTATAGAAGAAGTAACTAGATTAGAAAAAGAAGCACAAGATATAGAGGTTGTATATGCAACAGAAAATCAAAAGATTTTGAATATAGATAATGAAATTAATAAATTAGAGGTAAGAAGAGAAAAATTAAAAACAGAAATAGATGAATTATCAAAACAAATATTAGATAGTAAATCTGAAAAAGAAACTAAAGAAGAAAATATAAATATAATTGTATCAGAAATTGAAAACTTAAGTAAAATTGTTGAAGAATTTGCTTTAAATAATAAAGATAACCAAAAATATATAGATGATTTGAATTTTGATATAACTAATTTAAAAATATCAGTTTCTTCTTTTGATGAGAGTGGTAGTTCAATTGATGAAATGGTAGAAAGAATAAGAAAAGACATACAAGTTAGCAAAGATTCTATAAATAATAAAAAACAAAATATAGAAAATATTCTACAAGAAAGTGAAAAATTAGAACAAAATATAGTAGAATTGGAAAATGAAATAGTTCGCATTAAGTCTGAAGTAGAAAATAGTTCTAATATTATAGAAGAACTAAAAATTAATAGAGCAGATGCTAATGAAAAATTGAATGTAAAAGAAAAAGATATTACTCAAAAATTCAATATGATTGAAGAATTAAAAGGTCAAATTGTAAAATTAGATGTTAGAAAAACCAAATTAGAGCAAGACTTAGAGCAGGTTGTAAATAATTTGTGGGTAGAATATGAACTTACTCCAAATAATGCTGAAGGTTTTGAAAAACCACAAAATGTTCAAAAAGCAGCAAGAGATGTAAACGTACTACGTACTGAAATTAAAGAATTAGGAAGCATTAATATTGATTCTATAGAAGAGTATAAGAAAACAAAAGAAAGATATGATTTTATGTGTGAACAGCGTTTAGATTTGGAAAATACAGCTGTAAAATTAAGAAAAATTATTGCAGATATGACTCAAACAATGAAAGAGCAATTTATAGAAAAATTTGCAATTATAAATAGAAACTTTAATGAAGTATTTGTAGAACTATTTGGAGGAGGAAAAGCAGAATTAAAACTAGAGGATGAAGAAAACGTACTAGAATGTGGAATAGATATACAAGTACAACCAACTGGAAAAAAACTTCAAAATATGATGCTTTTATCTGGAGGAGAAAAAGCTTTTACTGCAATTGCACTATTATTTGCAATATTAAAAATTAATCCAGCACCATTTTGTGTGTTAGATGAAATAGAAGCAGCTTTGGATGATGTTAATGTATATAGATTTGCTGAATATTTAAAGAAATTTAGTAATGAAACACAATTTTTAGTTATTACTCACAGGAAAGGTACAATGGAAGCAGCAAATACTGTATATGGTGTTACAATGGAAGAAAATGGTGTAAGTAAATTACTTTCAATGAAACTAGGCTAATGAAACAAGGGGACGGTTCCTTTGTTTCATATTTTCTTTTTGAAACAAAGGAACCGTCCCCTTGTTTCAGAATTTCTTTGAAGAATTATTGTATAAAATGTCATTTTATGATATAAATATAGGAGGAAATTTAGTGGCATGGTGATGTTATGAAAGTAATAGATAATAAGTTAGAAAAATTTGGAGATGATTTAAAAAAGGAACTAAAAACAGGAGATATGTGTTATATAGCATCAGCAGTTTTTTCAATGTATAGTTTCAATGAGTTAAAGAAAGAATTTTCTAAAATCAAAGGATTAGAATTTATTTTCACAAATCCTACTTTTATAAAAAAGGAAAAAGAAGAAAAACAAGGAAGATTGTTTGAAATAGATAATTACAGAAGAGAAAAAAGTATAGCTGGTTCAGAATTTGAGATAAAACTAAAAAATAAATTAAATGGAAAAGCTATAGCAAAAGAGTGTGCTAATTGGATAAGAAATAAAGCAAAATTTAAAAGTAATGTAAATAACAATTCAGTACAAAAATTTATGAATATAAATGATGAAATAACATACTTATATGTTGATGAAATGTCTTCTGCAGGACTTGGATATCAAAAAAGCAATGCTATTTTTAATCCAATAATGAAAATAGAAGATGATTATAAAACTACTAAATTTTATTTGAATTCCTTTGAAGAATTATGGAATAATGAGCAAAATTTTAAAGATGTTACTGATGAAGTAATTGATTTTATAGCTAATTTATATAAAGAAAATTCACCACAATTTATATACTACATAATTTTGTATAACATTTTTAATGAATTCCTAGTAGATGTTTCAGAAGATGAACTAGCAAATGAAAAAACAGGATTTAAAGAATCTGTAATATGGAATAAATTGTATGATTTTCAAAAAGATGCGGTATTGGGAATAATTAATAAATTAGAAAAATATAATGGGTGTATTTTAGCAGATAGTGTAGGACTTGGAAAAACATTTACTGCGTTGGCAGTAATTAAATATTACCAAGAAAGGAATAAAAGTATATTAATACTTTGTCCTAAGAAGTTATCTGAAAACTGGAATACATATAAAACAAATTATAAAGATAATATTTTACAAAAAGATAGATTTAATTATGATGTACTATTTCATACAGATTTATCTAGGCATAAAGGATTTTCTAACGGAAATGATTTGGCAAGAATTAATTGGAGTAATTATGATTTGGTAGTAATAGATGAATCTCATAATTTCAGAAATAATAATGCTAGAAACGATAGAGAAACACGATATAATAGATTATTAAATGAAGTTATGAAAGCAGGTGTTAAAACAAAAGTATTAATGCTTTCAGCAACTCCAGTAAATAACAAATTTACGGATTTAAAAAATCAATTGGCTCTAGCATATGAAGGAAATACAGATAAAATTGATGAGAATATAAGTAAAACAAAATCAATTGATACAATACTAAAAAATGCACAAACAGTATTTAATGAGTGGGCTAAACTTCCAATTGAAGAAAGAACAGCTAATACTTTATTAAAAAGACTTAGCGAAGATTTTGAGTTTTTTAAATTATTGGATAGTGTAACTATAGCAAGAAGCAGAAAACATATAGAAAAATATTATGATATGAATAAAATAGGAAAATTTCCTACAAGATTAAAGCCAATAAGTGTATCTACAGAACTTACTAATATACCAAATTTTATTTCTATAAAAGAAATTTATAATAAATTAGTTAGATTAAATATGAGTGTATATTCTCCATTTGATTATATTCTTCCAAATTGTATTGAAAAATATGAAGATATATATGATACTAAAATACGTGAGGGAGCCGGAAGATTAAGACAAGCTGATAGAGAAAAAAGCTTGCAGAAATTAATGAGAATTAATTTGTTAAAAAGGTTAGAAAGTTCTGTTGATTCTTTTAGAATTACTATTGGAAAAATATTAGATTTAATAAATTCTACAATTGATTCTATAAATGAATTTGAGAAAAATGGGAAAGATGAACAATTTGAAAATATAGGATTGGAAAATTATGATGAAGACGAAGATATAGATGATTTATTTTCTGATAATTTTAATATAGGTGGGAAAGTAAGAATTAATTTAAAAGATATGAATACTCTAGGCTGGAAAGAAGATTTAGAGAATGATAAAAAAGTTTTAGATTTTTTATTGAATGAGTTTAATAAAATAAAACCTGAAAACGATTTAAAATTAATTGAGTTACTTAATGTTATAGAACATAAAATTAGAAATTCTATTAATGGAAACAACAAAAAAGTAATTGTGTTTAGTGCTTTTGCAGATACTGCTAACTATATTTATGATAATATAAATAATGTATTAAAAAATAAATTTGGTTTGGAAACAGCGTTGATAAATGGAGCAGGAACTAATAAATGTACATTGGATATAAATAAGGATTTTAATAGTTTGTTGATTAATTTTTCGCCAATATCTAAGAATAGGAATATGCTATTAGGCGAAAGTGAGAAAGAAATAGATATATTGGTTGCAACAGATTGTATTAGTGAGGGACAAAACTTACAAGATTGCGATTATTTAATAAATTATGATATTCATTGGAATCCTGTTAGAATTATACAAAGATTTGGAAGAATAGATAGGATTGGATCAAAGAATAAAGTAATCCAATTAGTGAATTTTTGGCCTAATATGAATTTAGATGATTATATAAACCTAAAAAATAGAGTAGAAAATAGAATGTATTTGTTGGATATATCCACAACAGGAGAAGACAATGTTCTTACAAATAAATCTAGTGATATGGAATATAGAAAAGTGCAACTACAAAAATTAAAGGAAGAAGTAGTGGATTTGGAAGATATGAATACAGGTGTATCTATTACAGATCTTGGACTAAATGATTTTAGAATGGATTTAATTGAATATATAAATAAAAATGGAAATCTAAGTAATGTTGTAAATGGTATGCATACTGTAGTACCTTCAGATGAGGCTAATGGAATAAAAAAAGGAACAATATTTGTATTAAAAAATATAAATTCAGATGTAAATATAGAAAATTCTAATCAATTACATCCTTTTTATATCGTTTATATAGCCGATGATGGACAAATATTCTCAAACCATTTAAATGTTAAAAATACATTGGATTTATTAAGATTTATTACAAGGGATAGAGAAGAACCAGTAAAAGAAGCATATACAAAATTTAATCAAGAAACAAATGATGGATTAAATATGACTAAATATTCAGAGTTATTAAATGAGTCTATAGAGTCTATAATTAATGTTAAAGAAGAAAGTGATATAGATAGCTTATTTAAAAGAGGAGGAACTACAATGCTTTTAAATGATATAAAAGGATTGGAAGATTTTGAATTAATAGCATTTGTAGTAATTGTGTAAAATGATAGAATTACCAAAAGAATGTTATGTAAATAAATTTATACCAAAAAAAACCTTTTATGAAAAAGTACAAATCTCTACAAAAATAAAGCAAGAATTTACAGATAAAGTGGATAAAATTATTTGGAAGTATAAAATATCTGAAGATAATTTAAATATTAAAAAAACAGAAACAGTTGAGGAAATAGAAATATTTCAAATATATCTTAGAGAAACATACAATTGCAAAAATATAATAAAAGTTATTCAAAAAAATATATTATATCCAATATTATTTGAAATTATATCTGGAGAGAATGTGCGCTATAGTATAGAATATGGAAAAGATTTATGGACTTCTGAATGGAATGATGAAATTCTATTTCAAATACAAGGTATAAATTTAAAAATTGTATATGAAAATTTAGTAAGAAAGTTAATAAAAAAAGAAGAACGAAGTATTAGCTTAGAAGAAGAAATAAATAAAATAAAAAAAATTAATTTACTAGAAAAAGAGATAAGCAAATTAAAATCTAAAATTAAAAAGGAAAAACAATTTAATAGAAAAGTTGAATGTAATGAACAATTAATAGAATTAAAGCATAAATTGGGGGAAATAACTAGTAATGAGTGAAGAAAATATAACAAAATTGGATTTAAAATCTAAAGATATATTAAGTGAAAATATAGAAAATATAGGTAAACTTTTTCCTAATGTAATAGTAGAAACTAAAGAAGGAAAGAAAATTGATTTCGACCTTTTAAAGCAAGAATTATCACATGATGTGGTGGAAGGAGCAAGCGAGAAATATCAACTAACATGGCCAGGAAAAAAACAAGCTATTTTAGAAGCTAATACACCAATAGATAAAGTTTTAAGACCTGTAAAGGAAAAATCGGTAGATTTTGATAATACAAAAAATATATATATAGAGGGAGAAAACCTAGAAGTATTAAAAATACTGCAAGAATCTTATTTAAGAAAAATAAAATGTATATACATTGATCCTCCATATAACACTGGAAATGACTTTATTTATAGGGATGATTATAGAATAGATGAAGAACAAGAACTAAAAGATTCTGGACAAGTTGATGAATATAATAAAAAATTAATTGCAAATTATGATTCATCTGGGAAATTTCATAGTGTATGGCTCTCGATGATGTATCCTAGATTGAAGCTTGCAAGGAATTTACTTACAGATGATGGAGTTATTTTTATTTCCATTGATGATTTTGAGTATAGTAATTTAAAAAGATTGTGTGATGAAATTTTTGGAGCAAGTAATTTTGTATCAAATATTATATGGTATAAAAATAATTCTAAAGGAAATGTAAAATTAATATCTAATGTAACAGAATATATATTGTGTTATGCAAAAAATATAAATAATATATCAGAATTTAGAATTGCAAAGCCAAATGCAAAACTTATGTGTGATGTTGCAAAAGAGATGTTTGAAAAAAATAAAAAAGATATAGAAAAAACTAATATTGAATTTAGAAAATGGATGAAAGAGCATCATATAACAGGAGGAGAGAAAAAATATAATAAGGTTGATGAAAATGGAAGGTTATATACAGACAAGCCTTTAACAGCTCCTGGTAGTAAATTATATTATGAAATAATACATCCAGTTACAGGAAAAGTATGTAAATTTGCATCTAGGGGGTGGGCATATAAAAAAGAATCTTTTGAGGAACTAAAAGCAAGCGGACATATATTATTTGGTAAAGATGAGACAACTTGCCCATATTTAAAATACTTTTTAGATGAAAATATTTATAGAACACCTATAAATCATATACAAATTACTGCAAATAATGCAAACGATATGCAACTTTTAGGGTTTAACAAAAGTTATTTTGATTATCCAAAACCAAGTAAATTAATAGAAGAAATATTGAATTTTGATTATGATAGTGAGCAAATTATATTAGATTTCTTCAGTGGAAGTGCAACAACAGCAGATGCTGTAATGCAAATTAATTCAAAAGACAATGGAAAAAGAAGATATATAATGGTACAACTTCCAGAAAAATGTAAAGAAAATTCAGAAGTATATAAATTAGGTTATAGAACTATTTGTGATATTGCACAAGAGAGAATTATTAGAGCAGCAGATAAAATAAGAAAAGAAACTAATGCAAAAATAGATTATGGTTTTAGAGTGTATAAAGTAGATTCACCTAATGTAAATGATGTATACTTTATACCAAAAGATTTAAAACAAACTAAATTAGGTATTTTTGAAAATAATTATAAAGAAGATAGAACACCAGAGGATTTACTTATACAAGTAATGCTTAACTTGGGATTAACACTAGATTTAAAAATAGATGAAAAAATGATAAACAACAATATGGTGTATTTTGTGGCAGAAAATGCACTTGTAGCATGTTTAGATAATAATGTAGATTTAAGTATTTTAGAGGAAATCTGTAAAGTTAAACCATTAAGACTTGTGTTTAAAGATGAATCTTTTATAACAGATAGTGAAAAAATAAATATGAAAGAAAAGGTAAAAGGTTTATCTCCAGAAACAATTGTAAGTGTAATTTGATTATTGTGGAAGGAATGTGATAAAAAATGAAGCTTAAGTTTAAAAAGCAACAATACCAAGAAGATGCGGCACAATCAGTAGTAGAGTGCTTTTTAGGGCAAACTAAAGGAACAAGAAGAGATATTATAGATAGAAGAAAAGTTATAGTAAATGAAGGCTCTCTTTGGGAAGAAGAGATAGAAGAAGAAATTGTAGCTTTTGCAAATAAAAGAATTGAATTATCGGAAACAGAAATAAGAAATAATATTAGAAATGTTCAAAGAAAAAATGGGTTAGAATATACAGATGGACAAGATATTAAAAATTTTTCTATAGAAATGGAAACTGGAACAGGAAAAACATATACATATATAGAAACAATGTATGAACTTAATAAAGCTTATGGATGGAGTAAATTTATTGTAATGGTACCAAGTATTGCAATAAGAGAAGGTGTTTTAAAATCTTTTCAAATTACAGAAGACCATTTTAAAGAAATATATAATAAAAAAATAAGATATTTTGTGTATAATTCAAAAAGTTCTAGTAATATAACTAATATAAATAATTTTGCTGAAGATGCCGATATACAAGTAATGATAATTAATTATCAAGCTTTTAATACTAAATCTAAAGCAAATAAAAGAATATATGAAGAATTAGATGATTTACAAACTAGAAAACCAATAGATGTGTTGAAAGCTACAAATCCTATTTTAATTATTGATGAACCACAGAAAATGGGAAAAACAGAGCAAATGCTAAAAGAGTTTAGTCCATTATTTACACTTAGATATTCTGCAACACACAAAGAAAAATATAAATATAATATGATATATAGACTAGATGCTGTAGATGCATATAATGAAAAGTTAGTAAAGAAAATAAATGTTAAAGGTATTGAAGTTTTGCATAATAAAGCTGAAAGTACCTATATGTATTTAGAAGGGATAGACCTAAGTGAAAATGCTCCAGTAGCTAGAATGGAATTTGAAGTAAAAACAGGAAATGGAGTAAAAAGAATTAGAAGAATTTTTAGATTAAGAGATAATTTATATGAATTATCTGGTGGATTAGAACAATATAGAGGATACACAATAAGTGATATAGATGCTACAAATGAACATTATGATAAAGTTTGTTTTATTAATGGAGAGGAAATATATACAGGACAGGTATTGGGTGATGCGAATGAAAGATATATGCCTAGAATACAAATTAGAGAAACAATAAAAGCACATTTTGAAAAAGAAAAAGAGTATCATAAATTAGGAATAAAAGTATTATCTTTGTTTTTTATTGATGAAGTTGCAAAATATAAGTTATATGATGATAACAACAAGGCACATAATGGAGAGTATGCTAAAATTTTTGAAGAAGAATATAATAATGTTTTTAATGAATACTATAATTTTATTGATGATGATTATAAAAAATATTTGGACTCAATTAGAAATAGTAAAGTACATGCTGGATATTTTTCTATAGATAAAAAAGCTTCAAAGGGTAAATCTGAAGAAGATATTATATTTATAAATTCTAAAGTAGATGACAAAGAAGAAGATATTAGTTCTGATGAAGATGCTTATGATTTAATAATGAGAGATAAAGAAAGATTGCTTTCATTAGATGAACCAGTAAGATTTATATTTTCACATTCCGCTCTACGAGAGGGTTGGGATAATCCAAATATATTCCAAATTTGTACACTAAAAAAGAATAACTCAGAAATAAGTAAAAGACAAGAAATTGGACGTGGTCTTCGTATTTGTGTTAATAAAGATGGAGATAGAATGGATTATGAAGTATTAGATAGAGATTTCTTTAGTATAAATAACTTAACAGTTGTAGCAAGCCAAAGTTATGAATCTTTTGCAAGAGAATTGCAAAGTGAAATAGCACAAAATTTATCTAGGAGCATTGAAACTAAACTAGAAGCTAGATTATTTACAAATAGAGTATTAGTTAATGATGATGGTACAGAATTAAATTTAGAAGATAAATTCAATCAAATATTTATGAATTGTTATAAAAATGGTTATATAGAAGAAGATGGAATTGTTACTCAAAAATTAAAAGACGATATTCAATATAATCAATTGGAAATTCCTGCTGTTGTGGAAGGGTTTGAAAAAGAGTATGGAAATTTAATGGCTAAATTATTTACATACAGTGTTCCAATAAAAGATGAGAACAAAACATATATAAAAAAATTAAAACCAAATAAAAACTTTTATGATAAAGATTTCCAAGAATTATGGAAAAAAATAAATACAAAAACTGTATATGAAGTTAATTTTGATTCAGAAGATTTAATAAAGAAAGTTATAGAAGCTTTAGATACTAAATTAAAAATTAGCAAAATGAAATTTAAAGTTACTATAGGAGAACAAAGTGATACTATTTCAGTTAGTAAATTAAAAGACAATACTGCGATGAATATTGTAGAATCTAAAACACATATATATGATGATAATGTTTTAGTAAATACAAAATATGATTTAGTAGGAACTTTAGCAGAAGATACAGGATTAACAAGGAAAACTATAATAAAAATACTAAAAGGAATAGCACCGAAAACGTTTTCACAATATCAATTTAATCCAGAAGAATTTATTAGGAAGTCTGCTAGATTGATTAACGAAGAAAAAGGAGCTGCAATAATAAAAGGAATAAAATACAAAAAAACAAATCAAAAATATAGTGATGATATATTTAATGTAAAAAATGTAGAAGGAAGATTAGGAAAGAATGCAATAGAAGTAAAAAAACATATATATGATTATCTAATTACAGATTCAGAAAAAGAAAGAAAATTTGCAGATGAAATGGAAAAAGGAGAAGTAAAAATATATGCTAAACTACCAAATGGGTTTAAAATACCAACTCCATTAGGAAACTATAATCCGGATTGGGCTATTGTTTTTGATAAAAAATATATTAAGTATGTATATTTTATAGCTGAAACAAAGGGCAGTATGAGTACAATGCAAATAAGACCTATAGAAAATGCAAAAATAGAGTGTGCAAAAAAACATTTTAAAGCAATTTTTGAAGATGAAAATATTAGATATGGCCTAATAGATGGTTATGATAGTTTAATAGATAGTGCAGAAAAATAATAAAAAAATAGTCATAAATAATAAGACTGCTACATATATATATAATATAACCTTTAGTAAGGGGAGGAGATATATATGTGGCAGTCTTTTAATATTGGTGAAGTTGAGAGAAAACTTAGGACAAACATTAGGCTAGGTTTATCTAAAGAAGAAGCACAAGAAAGAAGGAATAAACATGGACCAAATAAATTAGATGAGCAAAAAAAAGAAAGCCTCTTAATTAGATTTTTAAAACAATTTAATGACTTTATGATAATAATTCTAATAATAGCAGCGATAATTTCTGCATTTGTTGCTTATATTCAGAATAATAATGATTACATAGATTCTATAATAATAATTGCAATAGTTGTTCTTAATGCAATTATGGGCTTAGTGCAAGAGGCTAAAGCAGAAAAATCTTTAGAAGCTTTAAAAGATATGTCTGCACCAGTAGCACATGTTAGGAGAAATGGAAGAATATTAACAATTAAAGGAACTGATGTTGTACCTGGAGATATAGTTTTATTAGAAGCGGGAAATTTCGTGCCAGCAGATTGTAGACTAATAGAAAGTTATAACTTAAAAATTGAAGAATCTAGTTTAACTGGAGAAACCGTACCTGTAACAAAGGATGCAAATGTATTGTTAAATGAAAAAACTCCATTAGGAGATACACTTAATATGGCATTTGCTAATACAATTGTTGTAAATGGACATGCAGAAGCAATTGTAACAGAAACAGGAATGGATACAAAAGTAGGAAAGATTGCTAAAATGATTATAACAAATGAAGCTCCAGAGACTCCTATACAAAAGAAATTAGGAGAAGTAGGAAAAACATTAGGAATTGGTTGCTTAGTAATTTGTGCATTTATATTTGTTATAGGGATTTTAAAGAAAATAGAACCAATTGAAATGTTTATGACTTCAGTTGGACTAGCAGTAGCAGCTATTCCAGAAGGTTTGCCAGCAATAGTAACAATAATGTTATCTATTGGAGTTACAAGAATGGCTAGAAAGAATAGTATTGTAAGAAAATTACCAGCAGTTGAAACATTGGGAAGTAGTAGTGTAATTTGTTCTGATAAAACAGGTACTTTAACACAAAATAAAATGCAAGTTACAAAAGTTATGGATATAAGTGGAGAGAGCTTAGAAAAACAAAAAGAACTTATTTTAGAGCTAGGGACAATGTGTACAGATGTTGAAGATGGAGTAGGAGAAGCAACTGAACTAGCAATTGTTAATGCAGCTAAAGAAACCGGCAAATTTAAAGAAAAGCTATATGAACAATTTAGAAGAATTAATGATATACCATTTGATTCTGATAGAAAAATGATGAGTACAATACACAAAGATGGAAATGAATTTAAAATAATCACTAAAGGTGCTCCAGATGTTTTGCTAAAACATTGTGATAAATATTATTTAAATGGACAGGTACATATGCTAAATACTGATGCAATAAGAAAAATTGAACATATAAATAGCATGATGGCAGACAATGCCTTAAGAGTGATAGCTGTAGCATATTCACAAATGCCAAGGTTACCAACAAGTATTAATAGTGAGAATATAGAAAATAAATTAACTTTTGTTGGATTAATAGGTATGATAGATCCACCAAGAGTTGGAGTAAAGGAGGCTGTTACAACATGTAAGAGAGCAGGTATAAAAACTGTTATGATTACAGGAGATCACATTGCAACTGCTAAAGCTATTGCAAGTGAATTAGGTATACTAAAGAAAAACGATTTAGCTATAACTGGAAGAGAATTAGACGAAATTCCACAAAAAGAATTAGAGAAAAATATTTCAAAATATTCTGTATTTGCTAGAGTATCACCAGAACATAAAGTACGAATAGTAGAGGCATTTCAAAAAAATGGTTTAGTAGTGGCAATGACAGGAGATGGAGTAAATGATGCTCCTGCATTAAAAAAGGCAGATATTGGTATTGCAATGGGACAAAATGGTACAGATGTAGCTAAAAATGCATCTGATATGATTTTAACAGATGATAATTTTGTTACAATTGTGGAAGCAGTAAAGCAAGGGAGAAATATATTTGAAAATATAAAAAAAGCAGTTCATTTTTTAATTGCTACTAATATAGGGGAGATAGTAACAATTTTTGTAGGATTATTATTAGGTATTAAATCACCTCTTTTAGCAATTCAATTATTATGGATAAACTTAGTTACAGACTCATTGCCAGCAATTGCAATAGGTTTGGAACCACCAGATAAAGACATAATGAATAAAAAGCCTCGAGATGCTAAAAAAAGTATATTTGCAGACGGATTATGGGGCAAGATTTTTGTAGAAGGAACAATGCTTGGAATGCTTACACTGCTTACATTTAGTATAGGAAACAATTTGTATGGTGTAGAAGTAGGAAGAAGCATGGCATTTGTAGCATTAGGAATGATAGAATTAGTACATAGTTTTAATATAAAGAGTGATGAATCTATTTTTAAAGTTGGCATACTAGAAAACAAATATTTAATAGGTGCATTTATATTAGGAACAATTCTTACTATTACAGTAGTAATGGTACCATTGTTTGCCAACATATTTAAACTTATACCATTAAATTTAATTCAATGGCTAACTGTAATTGGAATTTCTATTTTACCAATTGTTATAGTAGAAGCACAAAAGAAATTAAACGAAGTAAAATTTGGAAAAAGAGTATTTTCGTATGATAATTAAACCTAAAATTCGTATAGTATAATGTTTTATTTCATGTCATATATTTTGATGATATTTTTATCTGGTGCTTTTCATTAGCAAATCAAAGGAGCAGTATTTGCTCCTTTGATTTTTTGAAAATTTTTACTTAGATAGTAATTTTAGTAAAAAGTCAATGTTCGAAAAAAAGAGAAAAAAAGAGGAAAAAAGAGAAAAATGGAGTAAACTATACAATAAATTGAAATGCAAAAACTGAGAAAAAGCTGAAAATTGGCAGAAATGCGAGAAAATAGAATACTTAATTTGAAATTGTATAGAATATATAGTATAATTAACTTTGTCACGTTGCAAAAAGGAGAGTGAAAATATATTTTAAACAGGAAAATTAAATACTACACAAAAGAAATGATTAGGCTTATAAATTTAGTAGCAATTGCACTGTTTATAATTATAGCAATTATATTGTTTAAATTTAATCTTGTATGTGAAGTAACCATAAACGGACAAAGTGTAGGTTATATAGCAGATAAAGATGAATTTGAGGCAAAAGTAAATCAAATAATAAATAAAGAAGAAGAATCTAAATTATTTACTGTAATTGAAAATATGCCTGAATATAAGTTAAAATTAGCAAGTAAAGTAGAAGAAACAAATGAGGATGTTATACTAGCAAGCTTACAAGAAAATGCAGAGACAACATATAAACTATATTCTGTTACAATAAGTGGAGAAGAAATAACTACTGTAGGAAGTTTAGAAGAAGCAGAAAAAATAGTTGATGAAATGACAGAAAAATATGAAGATGATATAAAATTAGATATAGGTATAGTAGATAAAATTACTACAGATAAGAAAATTGAAAGTACAGTAAAAGTAGCAAGTACTAGTGTAGATAAAGAGATAAAAGCAGCTGTTAAAGAAAAGAAAGAAGAAGAAGCAAAACAAAGAGAGATAGAATCTCGTACTGTACAAGGAGTTTATTTAGAAGTAACACCTGTTTCTGGAATAATAACTTCCAGATTTGGTAATAGAGAAAGTATAAGATCTCATGGGCATACAGGCTTGGATATAGCAGCACCATATGGTACACCTATTAAAGCTACTGCTGATGGAGAAGTTATTTTCTCTGGATATAGTGGTGGATATGGATATGTTGTAAAAATTTCACATGGAAATGGTATACAAACATATTATGGACACTGTAGTAAGTTATATGTTGAAACTGGAGAAAAAGTAGAAGCAGGAGATACAATTGCAGCAGTTGGTTCAACAGGTAACTCAACAGGTAACCATTTACACTTTGAAGTTAGAGTAAATGGAACAGAAGTAAACCCACAAAATTATTTATATAATTAACAAATTAAATATTTTACAGTTAAAAACCCAATCCATAAGTAATAGTGGATTGGGTTTAACTTTATTTTGTTCACCATGAATTATTTTTTAGTCTTTTAAAATATAGATAAAAGCAACATATAATAAGAATGTTACAAAAGTATTACAACAATATTACAGTTTAATTACAAATACTAAAATATATTGAAAACGATATACAAATAGTATAAAATATAAACATACAATTGGCAATAAGAATAAATATTCAAAAGAATACAAAATGTATGTAAAAAATAAAGAAAAAAATAAGCAAAGGAGTACAAGAGAGAAATGAAGCAAATCGTTGAGGCTGTAGAGAGACTGGCCAATGAAACAAAAAAATAGGCAAAAAAGGTTGCCATAAAATAGATAAAAAATGAAGAAATCATAAATTCGAAAAA
>CAJFUM010000032.1 GCA_904420285.1 uncultured Clostridia bacterium
GGTCGTAACCATCTAAGCACAAAATAAATTTGAATAAAATTCAAAAAATTAAACATTAGCTAAATAATATATATATTAAAATAAGAGTATTATGTGCTAGGTTACTCCAAGTCGCACTCGCTTCGAAGAAGCTCGTTTGGTCGTTGCACGATACTGCAAAAATTTTCTAAACATACATACTAGCTGGATTTAATGAATAAATTTTTTCAAAACCATTATTTAATAACGACAAAAAGCAAAAAATGCAAATTATAATAAAAACTACTCTTTACTATTAATTTACTAAACAAGAAGCTGGTTGACAAAAATTAGTAAAATCAATATAATTAAACATGTAGAAAAGGAGAAAATTATGCAAGATAGAAAAAAGTTTATTAGGAATTTTAGTATAATAGCACATATAGACCATGGAAAATCAACACTAGCAGATAGATTAATTGAAATGACAGGAGTTCTATCTAGTAGAGAAATGGAAAGTCAAGTTTTAGACAACATGGATATTGAGCGTGAAAGAGGAATAACAATAAAATCACAAGCAGTAAAGATGATATATAAAGCTAAAGATGGAAATGAATATGAACTAAATTTAATTGATACACCAGGCCACGTAGATTTTAACTATGAAGTTTCTAGAAGCTTGGCAGCATGTGATGGTGCAATATTAGTAGTGGATAGTACACAAGGGGTAGAAGCTCAAACATTAGCTAATGTGTATCTAGCAATAGATAATAATTTAGAAATATTACCAGTTATAAATAAAGTAGACTTACCAAATGCAAGACCAGATGAAGTAAAAAAAGAGATTGAAGATATAATAGGAATTCCAGCACAAGATGCTCCATGCATATCAGCTAAAACAGGGCTAAATGTAGATGAAGTATTAGAAAGAATAGTAACTGATTTACCCTCTCCTACAGGAGATGAAAATGAACCATTAAAGTGTTTAATATTTGATTCTATATATAATGATTACAAAGGTGCTATAGCATATGTTAGAATAAAGGATGGAACTGTAAAAGTTGGAGATGAAATAATGCTAATGTCAAACAAAAAGACTTTTACTGTAACAGAGGTAGGATATTTTGAACCTGGCTCATATTCACCAAGTGATAGATTACAAGCAGGTGAAGTAGGATATATTGCGGCAAGTATTAAAAGCTTATCAGATATAAGAGTTGGTGATACAATTACACTAAAAAATAATTCTGCAAAAGAGCCACTTCCTGGGTATAAAAAAGTAAATCCGATGGTATATTGTGGAATATATCCTGTAGATGGAAGTGATTATGAAAATTTAAAAGTAGCACTAGAAAAGTTAAAGCTAAATGATGCGGCATTAGAATATGAACCAGAATCATCTGGAGCTTTAGGATTTGGATTTAGATGTGGATTTTTAGGTTTACTACATTTAGAAATAATAGAAGAAAGATTAGATAGAGAATTTGACCTGGGGTTAATTACAACATCTCCATCAGTTATATATAAAGTGCATAAAACTGATGGACAAGTTATAGAATTATATAATCCATCTGATTTACCACCAACTAGTGAAATATCATATATGGAAGAACCAATGGTAACAGCAGAAATATTAACTCCAAAGGAATTTGTTGGAAATATAATGGAAATTTGTCAAAACAGGCGAGGAATATATATAGATATGAAGTATTTAGATGAAAATAGAGTAAATCTCATATATGAAATGCCATTGAATGAAATTATTTATGACTTTTTTGATCAACTTAAGTCAAGAACTAAAGGATATGCTTCATTTGATTATGAATTTAAAGAGTATAAAAGATCGGATCTTGTAAAACTAGATATACATGTTAATGGTGAACCAGTAGATGCACTATCATTTATAGTGCATAAGAATAATAGTTATGACAGAGGAAGGAAAATGGTAGAAAAATTAAAAACTGTTATCCCAAGGCAATTATTTATTATTCCAATACAAGCTGTAATTGGAGGCAAAGTAATAGCTAGAGAAACTATTTCTGCAATGAGAAAAGACGTTTTAGCTAAATGTTATGGTGGTGATATTACAAGAAAGAAAAAATTATTAGAAAAACAAAAACGTGGTAAAAAGAAAATGAGACAAATAGGAAATGTAGAAATACCGCAGGAGGCATTCTTAAGTGTATTAAAATTGGATGAAGAATAGGAGAAAAATATGAAAAGAGATTTGTCAGAAAACGAATTTAATGACCAAGTAGAAGGTAGAAATGCTGTACTTGAACTTTTAGAATCTGGTAGAGATATAAATAAAATATATGTATCAGAAGGAGAAAAACATGGTTCAATAAATAAAATAATATCTATTGCAAAGAAAAGAAAAATAGTAGTAAATGAAATAGGAAAAACCAAATTAAACCAAATGGCACAAACAGAGAATAATCAAGGAGTAATTGCAGTAGTACCTCCATTTGATTACTGCGACGTAGATGACATACTAGAAGTAGCGAATAAAAGAAATGAAAAACCATTTATTTTAATTTTAGATGGAATAGAAGATCCTCATAATCTAGGTTCAATAATAAGAACAGCAGAAACAGCTGGAGTACACGGAGTAATAATACCAAAAAGAAGAGCTTGCCGGCGTAAATAGTACAGTTGCAAAAGTATCAGCTGGTGCAGTTGAATATATGAAAATTGCAAGAGTAAATAATATAAATGAAACGATAAATTATTTGAAAGAAAATGACGTATGGATATGTGGAACCGATATGAATACAGACAAATATTATTATAACGAGGATTTTACTTGTGGAATAGGAATAGTAATAGGGAGTGAAGGATTTGGAATGAGCAGATTAGTAAAAGAAAATTGCGACTTTTTAGTTAAAATACCAATGAAAGGGAAAATAACATCTCTTAATGCGTCTGTATCTGCAGGAATTGTTATATATGAAGTAGTTAAGCAAAGAAATTAATGATAAATAAATTTTGATTGTAGTAAAGAAAGACATCTGGTAAAATGTCAAGATAAAATTTAAAAATTTTTTTAATTTTTTGTACATTGATAATATAAAAAGAGCA
>CAJFUM010000033.1 GCA_904420285.1 uncultured Clostridia bacterium
AAAAGAATATTACATTTTTGTTACAATTATATTACAGTCTCTTGTGTTTCATCATTTTTTTGGTTAAAAACCATTATCTAGTAACACACATCCATCTTTTTACTTATTTCATGATTAGTAAATTTATATGCAATCTCATCTAGCTGTTCTTTGACTGTTTTAAAATCTTGTGTTAAATCTAATGTAGTAATAGTTATTTCGTTTTTTCCAAATGTGTTTGTTTGATTAGGCCATATATCTTCATCAGTTTTTGCATATAATAGCATTCCGGACACATTTCCAGTATTATCTTTATCTTTATTTTTTACATAAGTAAAAATTTGATATATATTATTATTAATTATAGTTTTTTTATTAGATAATGGATTATTTTGTAAGGTTTTTTCATAATATTTTGTATCTATAATTAATGTTTTATCTTTATATGTTAATGTAATATCGGTCTTCATACATGGAAGAAGGCCTATTGACTCTTCTTCAGCAATATTCCAATTTATATAAAGTGATTTTGCTTGCAGAGTAGGGAAATGCTTCCTAAAATATTCTTTAACAAATCTCTCATATAAAACAGACATTTTTGCTTCATCTATAAATTCATTTAATTTCTTATCTCCTTTTTCTGTAGTTAATAATAATCCTTCAATAATTAAATAACATACATTTAAAAGCATTTTATATGTAGCATTATTTTTATTAAATCTAATCTTAGTCCATTCGATATTTTTTATTGAGATTTCATCTACATCTTTAAAATAAATTAAAAGTTTTTTAATGGATTTTTTATATTCATTTTTTAAATCATTTATTTTCATTAATTGCTGTAATGTTGATTTTACAATTTTATTCATATATGAATTAATTGAAAGCTCATCATATTCACAAATTAATTTATGTTCTTTAAATGTATTATATTTTATAGAGTCAGATATTAATATTTTTCCTTTTATATTGCTTAAGTTTTCATTTATTACTACATATTCTTTATTTAATCCTCTTTTTAAATTATAATTTAGTGTTTTTACTAATATTGCTGCAAGTAGATTATATATATTATCAAATTCCTCTGTTTTTATACTTTGCGTTCCTTTTTCTTTTAACATATCAAATGCATACGCTAACATCCAATAAACATTCTTTATATTAACCATTTATTACTCCCTTCAACCTTTCTTTCCATTCATTATACTTATCAATATCATCAAACCAATATTCCTCTAATAATGGTAATATCTCGTATGTAATTATTAATTCGATATCTTCATCTGAAACTTGCTCAAAATTACAAAAATAACTATGTCCTATTTCAAAGCCCTCTCCTAGAGATAAATCATTATTTATTTCTATATTTAACATTTCTATATTTTCTATAATTTTATTAAATTTATGATTTTTTAACTTATTCTTGTATTCAATAAATTTTTCATTTTTAAATGCAGGTTTTAAATTATAAAATGCAAATCTTCTTCTTAATGCATAATCTATTAATGCTAAACTCCTATCTGCAGTGTTCATCATTCCTATAATATAAACATTTTCTGGAACACTAAATCCAATTTTAGAAAGCGGTAAAGTTAACTTCTCTCCTCTTTTATCATTTTCAATAAGCATAAGTAATTCTCCAAATATTTTACTTAAGTTTCCTCTATTTATTTCATCAATAATAAAGAAATAAGAAAGATCTGGATTATTTTCTGCTTGTCTGCAAAAATTATAAAACACTCCTTGTTCAAGTTTATATAATGTTTCAGTTGGTCTAAATCCTTCAACAAAATCTTCATAACCATAACTTTGATGAAATTGTATAAATTTTATTCTTTCTGCATCTTTACTTCCTATTATAGAATAAGCTAATCTTTTAGCTATATATGTTTTCCCTACACCAGGTGCTCCTTGTAAAATTAAATTTTTCTTTCTTAATAATAGTTTTACTAACTTATCATATTCTGTCTCTGTCATATAAACATCTTTTAAAAACTCTTTTTTATTATATGGCTCAGCTTCTTTCTTATTAATAGGATTTGCCTCTCTTATTATATCCATAATAATGTTCTATTCATGTTCTTTTAATGCAAATAAAGATCCTTGTGGATTTTGAATATATTCCATATTAGATAATTCTTTTTCATTTAAAATATCACTATATGATATAGGATTAATTAAAGTCTCCAATTTTTTTATTTTTAATATATTATCTTTTAATTCCTCTTCAATTATACAAATACCAACAATAGCTTTTATTGGAGTAGATTCATATGCAATAACCATATCACCTTTTTTAGCATTTTGATAATTTCTATATATTCTTCTTTTATTTCCATTTTCATTAATAGCAGTATACTCAATTGTTTCTCCATTTTTCAACTCCGAAAAACTCCAAATTTTAGGGTTAGCATTTAACCAATAATATTTCCTGTTATTATTCATTTTTTCTTCTCCATACATAACATTATAATTTTTAGAATACTCTTTACCATGGGCTATTTTCTCTTTTATATTATTTTTATTTTTCCATGCTTTATATGAAAAATCTAAAAGACTTTGATTACTTTTATTCAATTGATTTTTAATATATTCAACTATACTTAAATATTTTTTTCCTCTTGGACAATAAGTTATTTTTATCCCATATTCTCTTTCTATATATATTCTATTTACATGATCTAAATTTAAAAATACATCTGGTCTTATTTTAAATAATCCAATAGATATATTATAACTTGCACATGGCTTCGAAATAACTTTATCATAATATTCTATAAATTTATTTCTATTATTATCATCTTCCATGTCTCCTGTAAGTGCAATATCAAATAACTCCCATATATTAGGTATATCATCAATTTCTCTAGTATCCATAAATCTTATTACACTAGACATTTGTGGTGATATTGTAGGAAGTCCATCAAAATCCTTTGGTATATCTATTTCCATTCCAGTATTCTTTTCAAAACTTTCTATTAATTTTCTTCTATTTTTATTATTATACATTTCAAACCTATTCATAAAAGAAATTGGATCTATTTCTGTATATCTACATCTTTTTCCTTCATTCGAATCTAAATTTGCTCCTTTTTCTTCTGAATACATTAAATTAGCATCTTCCAATGATCTATACATTAATTCTGCAAGTTCTTTTGATTTGTTCTTATATTCTAAAATTTTATGTGCAATTTTATTATATACTCTAACCCATGTAAAATTTTCCATATACTTCTCCTTCTCATATTTTTTGACCATATTATATCACATAAACTAAAATCTATAAACAAATATTTTTTATTTTATTCATATTTTCTAATGCAGTTTCATAACCTCTAGTATAGCATTCTTCCATTTTATTTACTTCAAATAGTCCCATTTTTTCTGTATGAATATTAAGCACAAAATCGCTATTTTCTAGTTCTTCTTCAATTATTTTATTTCCCATAATATCTATAGTTTTCATAACTATATCTATCATACTACTTTTTTCATTAATTTCATCTCCATCAAATTTTACAGCTATTACTTTATCTGCTCCTTGCTTTTTTACTTCTTCTACTGGCACATTATTTAATGCACCACCATCCATAAATTTATGCTCATCTATTGGACATAAATTAAACATTGCAGGGAAGCTACTGCTAGCTCTAATTGCTTTTCCTACACTAATATCTGTAATATATGTATTACTCTTTAACTCATCTTCTGGTATATTATTTGTAAATACATATTGTTTTGCATCTACTATATCCACTGTAGGTATTACAATAGGCATTTTTATATTATTAATATTTTCTATATTTTTATTTCTAGCTAATTGCTGAAATATTTCTTCTATATTTTCTCCATCATTTAATCCACCTAAAGGTTGTCTTATTTTCTTTATTTCGTTTATAAATGGAAAAAAACTTTTTCCCACTATTTTGTTATAGTTCTTTTTAAAACAATCAAAAATTTCTTCTGGTTTATATCCCATTGCATATAGGCTAGAAACCATACTCCCAGCACTTGTTCCTCCTATAACATCAATTTTTATATTATTTTCTTCCAATGCTTTTAATACACCAGCA
>CAJFUM010000034.1 GCA_904420285.1 uncultured Clostridia bacterium
AAGCTAAATTTGATGAATTATTTGGGCCATTAGATGATGAAAATTAAATTTTGTCCAATTGGGGACGTTTCTGTTTTGGACATTTTAGCAAGCTAGAAGCAAATCTAGCTTGCTAAAAATATTTTAAAATTGAATATTTTAAAAACTTTTTAATCGTTAAGTTGGATACTCTAAGAAATTTTTTTCTGACTAAATTTTATCAATAAAATATATTAAAGTCAACAAAAAAAATCATAAAATTTAAATCGTAATTTCAAAAATAATATTGTAAAAAATAAAAAAAATTAATTATGGTATAAGTCCGAAAATACTGAAAAACGTGCATAAAAAAAGATTTTAGTTATTTCCTTTTTTTCTTAGAGTATCCAAACCAAAGAAATTACAAGGAAATATTTTACTATAATATATCGACTTAATTCGTATAAATGTGTAAAATGAAAATGTCAAAAATCTATTTTTGTAAATAGAGAGGAACATTGAAAAAAGAATATCATTATTAGAATAAAAAGTATAAAAAGGTAAATACTATTTACAAAAGTAGAAAGAATATATTTGACATAAACTAAAAAAACGTAAATATATTATTGTAAAAAGCAGAATACAATAAAAATACAAGTAAAAAAATGAATTAATAAAAGCAAATTAAAAAAAATAAAAGATAGGAAATAAACAAAAGAAATAAAAGAAAGGAAGAGTAGTTTTATGATAAAATTTAAGTTGACAAACAATACTAATAATGGTATAACTTTAATAGCTTTAGTAATAACTATAATTGTGTTATTAATTTTAGTAGGAGTGAGTATAGCAACATTAACAGGAGAAAATGGAATACTTACAAGAGCAAATGAGGCAAAGGAAGCAACAGAACAAGCAAGAAAAGAAGAAGAAAGTATGTTAAATGACTTAAATAATTTAATGGAAAATTATGTAGAAACAACAGAAGGATTTGATGGAGAGGTAAATAGTCCAAAAGTATCTTCAGGAATGATACCAGTAAAATATGAGAATGGAAAATGGTTAAAAGCAGATGAAAGTAATACAAACAATAGTTGGTATAATTATGGAACAGGTGCAGATGATAAGAGATGGGCAAATATAGTAACAGTAAAGGAAAATGTAAGAGATAATTATATAAATGCAGCAGAGAATACAGAAATAAATATGGATGATGTAACAACAATGTTTGTATGGATACCAAGATATAGTTATAATATAAGTTATACACCTTCAGGTAATAAAAATGATGTAGGAGAAATACATGTAAGCTTTTTACAAGGAAATACAAATAAAGAAGCAAGTGGAGATGTAACAACAAAAACAGTACATCCAGGATTTGAAATGAATGGAGTACCATTAAAAGGAATATGGGTAGCAAAGTTTGAAGCAAGTGGAGTAAATAGTAGTGGAGAAAATGTAGGAAATGCATCAAGTGGAAGTTCAGGTACAGCATCAACAGATGGAGCATATGTAACAGTAAAACCAAGTGTACCAAGCTGGAGACATATAACAGTAGGAGAAAGTCAATATCAAAGTATGAAGATAAGTACAGATACAGAACATTATGGAATGAATGGAGTAAATAGTCATTTAATAAAAAATGCAGAATGGGGAGCAGTAGCGTATTTATGTTATAGTGATTATGGAGAAGTGCCACAAATAAATGCATGTGGAAGTTATAATAGTACAGGTCAATATTATTATGACCTATATACAGGAGCAGGACCACAAGGAGATGAAATTGAAAATAGTAGATATAGTTACAATTCTTCAAACTTTTTAAGTAATTATGCATATAACACTGCTAATGGAAGATTAGCAAGTACAACAGGAAACGAAACAGGAATATATGACATGAATGGAGGAGCATGGGAGAGAGTAGCAGCATATTTAGATAATACAAATGGATATTTATCAACATATGGAAAAAGTATAGCAGATAGTAATATCCAATATTTTAATAGTGATAATGAACTAAATAGCCAGTATTCTGCGTATTGGGAAAAATATGATGTAAGTGAAGAAGAAAGAAGCAATCAAATAAAAATATCAGATGGACAAACATTAACACAAGATGAATTATGGGATGAAACAAAACAAGATGTAAAATACCAAGAAGCAAGATTAAGATTAACAAAAGCAAATTTTGATTTGATGGCAAGTCATAAAGGAATAGG
>CAJFUM010000035.1 GCA_904420285.1 uncultured Clostridia bacterium
ACATTTACAGGATTAACCCAAGAAACAAGTTATGATGTAAAAGTAGAAGTAGTAGGAGATAAAGCAGGAAGAAAAGGAACAGGCACACTAGCAAATCAAACAACAACAAAAGTAGGAGGAGCGACAGGAGATTTAACAACAGGAAATATTGTAGCAAGTACACCAACTTGGAGTGGAGGAACAGCAAGTATCACGCTAACAACGACAACAGGAATGCAAATACAATACCAAGTAAATGGAATAACAGAAGGAAGCTGGACAACAGTATCAACAGGAGCAACAGTAAATGGTTTACACCATAATGATACAGTATATGCAAGATTATATGACGGAACAAATACAGGAGATTACGGAAGTGTAAGTATAATAGATAATATAGCTCCAACAGTAAGTAATATAACAGTAGGAACAATAACAGAAACAAGCATACAGGTAACGGTAACAGCTAGTGATGGACAAAGTGGTTTGGCAGAAAGTGAAACATACACATATTATTTAGAGAATGAACAAAAAGCTTCAAATACAACAAGTAGCTATACCTATACAGGATTAACAGCAAATACATCATATACACTAAAAGTAGTAGTAAAAGATAATGCAGGAAAAACAACAGAAAAGAGTACAACAATAAAAACTGCAGCAAAATTAGCAAGTGAAGTATTAAAAGAAGGAGATTATGTAAATTATATAGATGGAAAAGGAATAACAAGAAAATGCGTAGTATTATATGACAGTAATACAAGTTATGGAATAGATTTAATAACTATGGATATAGTGGAATCTGTTACAGTAGGTAAAAATGATCCTACAGTAACAGGAGATACAGACATTGATAGAACAATAAATTCTTACAATGGATTAATAGAGATGTTAAATGCGAAGTCAAATGCATATAATAATAGCGAATATTCAGATAGAGCGAGATGTGTGGGAACAATACCAGATGATCCAGATTATGATGGTGCAAGTATGTATACAAGAGAAGATGAGTGGTTCTCTGATTATAATGGTAAACTTAAAGGCGAAGATGAAAATTATAAGATTGATTATGAACAGATGCAAAAATTAGGAATATTAGTGATACCAAATAAGTTTTATTGGGTGTCTGGTAGAAATGAATCGTCAGAATCAACACGTTCGTATTTTTTGATAAGATATGTTCATCCAGATGGACATTTGAATACGGCCTCAATGTGTTCGTTTGGAAGGAACGGTGTTGATATAATGGGAACATCGGGAGAAGTAAGTGGATTACGCCCTATATTTCATCTAAAATCTGAAATAAAAGTAATAGGAGGAAGTGGAAAAGAAGAAGAACCATATATTTTAGGAACTTAAATTGAATCTATAATCAGTTTTACAAGACATGGTAGCAACCATGTCTTGTATTGTGTCCGCTAGGTAAAATTGCAGGATTTTTTCTAAAAAGTATTGAGAGGAGTGAAAAACAATGATATAATAAAAAACATTAAGGAGACTAAATAATGAGAATAAGATTTAAACCTTGGGCTAGACCCGAACTAGAAGCAAGTTCATTTTATATAGATAATCCAGAAGAATATAAAGGAAAATGGAGAAAATTATGGAACAATAATAATCCTGTTTATTTGGAACTAGGTTGTGGAAAAGGAGCCTTTATATCTACACTAGCTGTATATAATCCAGATATAAATTATATAGCTATAGACCTTGTAGATGCAATGCTTGGATTAGCAAAAAGAAAAATAGAAGAAGAATATAAAATGGCAGGCAGAGATATTGATAATATTTACATAACAAGATATGATATTGAAAGAATAAATAATATATTTTCTAAAGAAGATTCAATAGATAGAATTTATATAAATTTTTGTAATCCATGGCCACGAGGAAAACATCACAAAAAAAGATTAACACACCCTAGACAATTAGAAAAATATAAAGAACTTTTATCTAAAGATGCTAAAATATTTTTTAAAACAGATGATGATAATTTATTTAATGATAGTGTTAAGTATTTTGAAGATTGTGGGTTTAAAATTGAAAAAATAACATCTGATTTAGAAAATGAAATTGATTTTTGGGAAAATATAGAAACAGAACATGAGAAAATGTTTAAAGAACAAGGAATAAAAATTAAAGCATTAATTGCAGCTATTTAACATACGATAAAAGAATAGGAGGAAGTAATGGAGCAAATTAATAATATTATAAATTTTTTTAAAAATATTACACAAGAGCAATTGATAGATGTAGCAATAGCAATAATTATTATTTGTGTATTAAGCATATTAAGTCCACTTTTATCATATTTAATTATTAAGATGTTTAATATTAAAGAAAAAGATAAAAGAAAAATAAAAAGAAATCCATTTTATTTGCCAATTAAGGCACTATTAATTTCTATAGGCATATATATAGGAATACTTATAATTAACCCTCCTAAAGCAATATTGGATATATGCAAAAAATTATTCAATATTGTTGTAATTTGTATTATTGCCAAAGGTTTAGTAAATTTTGTAGATCCTAAAAAAGGTATTATAAAAAAATTAAGAAATGATGATAAACCAGATGGAAATAGAACAGTTGCAAGTTTTACAGGTAAGATATTAAAATATATTATATATATAGGAGCAGGATTATTAATATTAGCTGTATGGGGAATTAATCCATCTAGCTTAATTGCTGGATTAGGAGTAGGAAGTGCTGTTGTAGCATTAGCTGCACAAGATTTTGTTAAAAATTTAATTTCTGGATTTTCTATTTTATCAGACAGACCTTTTTTAGTGGGAGACTGGATTATGGTTGGAACTAATGAGGGAGAAGTAATAGAAATTTCTTTTAGAACAACTAAAATAAAAACAGCAGATAATACTGTTGTAACAATACAAAACTCTCTGTTTTCTACAAATACAGTAATTAATTATGCAAGAATGGAACAAAGAAGATATTTAATGAATATAAAGCTACCATTGGAAACAAATTCCGATAAAATTGAAAAAATAGTAAATAGAATTAAATTCATTTTAGATAATAGTGATAATATAGATAAAGAAAAAACACGTGTAAATTTTAATACAATAGAATTAGATGGAGTAAATATAATAATAATAATTTATACAGATATAGTTGCATATGGAGAATATTTAAACTTTAGAGAGAATATAAATACGCAAATATTAAAAGTTTTGGAATCAGAAAATGTAAAAATAGCATATCCTGGACAGAATGTGTATGTACATAAAGTAGAAGATGAGAACAATACAACAGAATAATTAATTAGCCTCAAACCTGTTAGCAGTATACAGTAAGAGGCTAAATTTATATAATAAATTCATAAAAAGGACACAATGAGATAGTATAATATTTAAATAGAATATTATAGAAAGGAAAGTAATTATGGGAGATACAACAGTTCTTATAGTTGATGATGAAGATAGAATGAGAAAATTAATAAAAGATTTTCTTACAAAAAAAGAATTTAAAATTTTGGAAGCTTCAGATGGTGAAGAAGCATTGAAAATCTTTGAGGAAAACAGCAATAAAATAAATTTAATTCTATTAGATGTAATGATGCCAAAGTTAGATGGTTGGTCAGTGTTAAGACAAATAAGACAAAATTCTAAGGTTCCAATTATTATGCTTACAGCAAGAGGAGAAGAGCAAGATGAATTATTTGGGTTTGAATTAGGTGTTGATGAATACATATCAAAACCTTTTAGTCCAAAGATATTAGTAGCAAGAGTAGAAGCTATATTAAAAAGGACAAACCCTAAAACTACAGAATTAAAAGATTATGGAGGAATAGTAATAGATCCAGAAGGTAGAACAGTAACTGTAGATGGTAAGCAAATAGAAATGAGCTTAAGAGAATATGAATTATTAAAATATTTATTAGATAATGAAAATATAGCCCTTTCAAGAGATAAAATATTAAATAATGTATGGAATTATGATTATTATGGTGATTCAAGAACAATAGATAGCCATATAAAGAAAATTAGACATAAATTAGGAAAAAAAGGAAAATATATTCAAACAATTAGAGGAATTGGATATAAATTTGAAATAAAATAATTAAGAGGAATAAAAATGGCAAAATCAAAAAGTTATTTTAAATCTGTAAGATTTAGATTGTTTTTTACAATGTGTGTAGTAATAGCAATTATAGTTTTATGCTTAGTAGCTATAAATAGTGTTGTTTTGAAAACGTTTTACTTGTATTCAAAAGTACATACTCTTAGAAATTTATATGATAAAATCAACACTTATTATAATCTAAATAATAATACTAACACTATAGAAGATGAATTAAGAAGAATTGCATTTAATAATAATTTTGATATTTTTATAAAAACAGATGAAAACTTAATTGTCTTTAGTACTGATAGAAATCTCTATTCTTTAATAGACATGATAACAAATTCAAAAAAAGCTCAAAATGATACAATATATTCAAATGAAAAATTAGAAATAGAAAGAATTGAGGATAAATATAATAATATAAGCTATATATTATTATCAGGAAAGCTAGACAACGGATATGAGCTATATATTAGTATTCCTGCAGTACCAATAGAAGAAAGTGTGGAAATATCAAATCAAACATTAATTTTAATAGGAATAATAATATTATTAATATCTGGATTTATTGCATCATACATCTCAAAAAAATTTACTACTCCAATTGTACAATTAAATGATATTACAAATAAGATGGCAAGATTAGATTTTAGCCAAAGATATAGAACATTAGATACAGATGACGAAATTAATGAACTGGGCAAAAATATAAACGAAATGTCAGATAAGCTAGAAAGGACTATAAAGCAATTAAGAGAAAACAATATAGAATTAGAAAAAGATATAGAAGAAAAATCTAAGATAGATGAAATGAGAAAACAATTCATATCAGATGTATCACATGAATTGAAAACACCAATAGCATTAATACAAGGATATGCAGAAGGTTTAATAGAAAATGTTAATACAGATGATGAATCTAGGAAGTTTTATGCTGAGGTTATTTTAGACGAATCTAATAAAATGGATGAATTAGTAAAACAATTATTGGAACTTATGAAATTAGAATATGGAAAAAGAGAATTTAATAATGCAAACTTTAATATTATAGAATTGATAAATGAAGTAATACGAAAATGTGATGTAATGATAAAAGAAAGAAATATAGACATAAAATTTAATTATGATAAGCCAGTTTTAGTGTATGCAGATAATTTCTATATAGAGCAAGTAATAACAAACTATTTTACAAATGCAATTAAACATGCTAGAGAAGTAAATGGAGAAAAGCAAATAGAAATAAATATAAATAAAACAGAAGAAAATAAAATAAGAATATCAATTTTTAATACTGGAGATAATATATCTGATGAAGACATTTCTAAAATTTGGGGAAGATTCTATAAAATTGATTCTTCTAGAAATAGAAATGAAGGAGGAACAGGAATAGGCTTAGCTCTAGTTAAAGCTATAATGAATAACTATAAAAATGATTATGGTGTTATAAATAAGAAAAATGGTGTAGAATTTTACTTTGAATTAGATATGGGAAATACTTAAGGACAATATATAAAATGAAGGGAAGTTTATAATTAATTAAAAAGCATCAACTATAATAAAATAGGTGATGCTTTTTTTTATTATATAGGAAAAATCGAAGATTTTTACGTATACAACAAGGTTAAGTTTCCTTGGGACGTGCATATTCGCGGAGCGAAATGCACATGTGGCGAAGCCACTTTTCTTATAAAAATACTTTACAAATAATACTTTAAATATTATGTCAATTTTTGTCGATGAAAAATGCTTTACAATATGATAAAACTGTAGTATTATATACGTATCTTAAAAATTGCAATTTTTAATCAAACAAAATACTTAATTATTTTAATCAAATTTTTTTATTCTAAAAAATTCTCAAAACAAACAATATTAAATTAAATTTAGTTCAGTAGGGTATTCATAAAAATTCTTTGAACATTAAAGGAGGCGTATAATTGCTAAACTATAATAGTAAATGCATTAATGTTGTGGCATTTATAGTTACTTTAATATTATCTATTACATTTTTTATAATTATAGATATTTTAGTATTTAAAGATAATATAGATACTAATAACAAATTAACAACAGGTGTAACAAATATAGAAGAATTTAATAATGCAAAAAGAAAAAGCATAAATGATGAAGTAATTAGTTTAGAAGATGTATTTCTGGCATCAATGCAAATTTCAGATCTTTATGAAAATTCAGAAAATGATTTGAATGTTGATGTTGAGAACATAAATAGGATATATGGTTACAATGAAGTAGATATGCCTAAAATTATAAATTCAGAATGGAAACTAGAAATTCCAACTTTAAATTTAATTGCTCCAATAAAAGAAGGAACTACACAAGATTTACTAAAAACAGGAATAGGTCATTTTGAAGGTGCACCAGTATGGAATGGTAATGTTTCTTTAGCTGCACATAATAGAGGATATAAATGTAACTTTTTTGCAAAAATAAAAGAACTCAAAATAGGAGATAAAATAATATATTATACTAAATATGGAAAAAGAGAGTACAAAGTAGTTTTAAACAAAATTATTAATCAGACAGATTGGAGTTATGTTGAAAATACGGAAGATAATAGATTAACCTTAATCACATGTGTTGAAAACATGTTTGAATATAGAAGATGTGTACAAGCAGTGCGTATATTATAAATTAAGGAAAATCACATATATAAATTAAAAAATTAAAAGAAAGGAGAGTATAATATGTTATAAAGAATAAACATATTATACAAAAAATATTAATATGAAAATAAAAAATATTTTAGTAATAACACTTATTATTTTTACCGTTATTACATCTTTAACAATATTTCCAAACAAAGCAAATGCAGCAACATATATAATAGATGAAGCAGACTTGTATTCAAAAGGAGAAATAGTTTGTTTTACATATAAAAATATATTAGTAGGTGTAGAATTTGTAGTATATAAAAAAGATGGAGTAGAATATCCAGCATACTGTTTAAATAGAGATTTACCAGGTGTTACAGAAGAAGAGGAATATACAGTCAAAGTGGATAAATTAGTATCAGATAATAAAATTTGGAGGGCTGTTACAAATGGATATCCATATAAAACAGCAAAAGAGCTTGGATGTAATAGCGATATAGAGGCATTTGCAGCAACTAAAATGGCAGTTTATGATATGATGTATAATTATAATTGGAATGATTTTAAAGGAAGAAATGAGCAAGGAACTAGAATTGTAAATGCTGCAAAGAAAATTTCAGATGTAGCAAGAAAATCAACTGCAACCAAACCTGTATCTATTGTAGATATTGTTACAGATGATACAAAATGGGAAATGGATGAACTAAACAAAGAATATGCTAGTAAAGAATTTTCTGTAAAAACAAATGTAGATAGTACAAAATATACTGTATCTTTAAAGAATGTAAAAATAGACAATGTGAAAATTACAGATATAAATAATAAAGAAAAAACACAATTTAAAGTAGGAGAAAAATTTAAAGTTTTAATTCCTATTACAGAAATGACTTCTGATGGAAGTTTTGATATTGAAGTTACTGCAGATATGAAAACAAAACCTATATTATATGGAGATTCTGGAGATAGTAAAAAGCAAAGTTATGCATTAGCAGGAGGTGATTATGAATTCGAAAATACAACATTAAAACTAAATTACTTAGCTAATAATACAAAAATAGAAATTGTAAAAAAAGATGCTGAAACCGGAGAAAAGCTAGTAGGAGCAAAATTCAATCTTTTAGATGAAAATCAAAATGTTGTATATTCAGATATAACAACAAACCAAGATGGTATTGCAACAATTGAAAATATAAAGCCAGGAAAATATTATGTTAAAGAAATAAAATCACCAGATGGATATACTATTTATGATGAATTAATAGAAATAGATGTAGAATTAAACCAAAAATATACAGTAAATGTTAATAATTATGAGAAACCAGAAAATGAAGAAAAAGAAGTAGAAGATGAAGATACTACAGTAACAGGCAGGAAAGAGGTGAACCTTCCAAGGACAGGTTTTTAATGGGTTAATACATAATAGTTTTTATTACATAATATCTAAAATCAAATAAATTCAATTTATTTGATTTTAGTATTTTTTAAATTGTAATCTAGTTAAACATATATTATTGAAATTTAAAGCAAATTCTTGACATAAAAGTTTAAATAAATTATGATTATATATATAAATTCGATGATTTTGCATATAATATAGCAAGAAAGGATAAATAATATATGTTAACTCAAATTATAGTTCTAGGCATATTAATTTTACTTAATGCATATTTTGCAGCAACAGAAATAGCATTTATTTCTTTAAATGATGCCAAAATTGAAAGAGATGCAAAAGATGGAAATAAAAAAGCAAAGCAAATTCTTAATATGTTAAAATCGCCAAGCAAATTTTTGGCAACAATACAAATAGGTATAACCCTTGCTGGATTTTTATCTAGTGCATTTGCATCTGATGCTTTTGCAGACAAACTAGCTCCTATATTAAACAACTGGATTCCAGCTATAAGTTTAGATATTTGGCGAGCAATTTCTATTATCATAATTACAATGATATTATCTTTTTTTACTCTTGTATTTGGAGAATTAGTTCCCAAAAGGTTGGCAATGAAGTATTATGAAAAAATTTCATATGCCACTATAGGAGTTATAAGAGCTATATCAGTTATAACAGCTCCATTTGTAAAATTATTAACAGCTTCAACAAATATGGTTTCAAAAATATTTGGAGTAGGAGAAACTGAAGAAGAGGTTGTAACAGAAGAAGAAATAAAAATGATGATAGCAGAAGGAGAAGAAAAAGGAACTATAGAAAAGGGAGAACAACAGTTATTAAATAATGTGTTTGAATTTAATGATATAATTGTTTCTGAAGTAATGACTCCAAGAACAGATATGTATGCAATTGATATAAACGATAATATAGAAGAATTATTGGAACAGATAGATGAATATAAATATAGTAGAATACCAGTATATGAAGAAAATATTGACGATATAAAAGGTATACTATTTGTAAAAGATATATTAAAACCTTTAAAAAACAAAGAAAAAATAAATATTAAAAAAATTATGAGAGAACCATATTTTGTGCCAGAATCAAAAGATATAGATGAATTATTTAAAGAAATGCAACAAAATAAAGTGCAAATGGCAATAGTAATAGATGAATATGGCGGAACAGCAGGACTTATAACAATGGAAGATATAATAGAAGAATTGGTAGGCAATATATTTGATGAATATGATGATGAAGAAATAGATGTAAAGAAAATTGATGATAATACTTATATAGTAAGTGGATTATTAACATCTTATGAACTCAAAAAAATTTTTGATATTGAATTACCAGAAGGAGATTATGAAACTTTATCAGGTTATTTATTGGATAAATTAGGTAGAATTCCTGATGAAAATGAACATCCAGTTATAGAAGATGAAGAACTAACATATAAAGTAGAAGAAATGGAAGATAAACGAATTAAATATGTAAAAGTATGTAAAAATATGAATAAAAATATAAAGCAAGATGAACAAATAACAGGGGAAAACAATTTGCACAAAGGAGAGATAGAATAAATGAAAAAGAAAAAAGTAATTATTTTAACAGGAATTTTACTAATTATTATAATACTTGCAATAGTAATAACAATGTATTTAATGAAAAGAGCGAAATATATATATAATGTAGAAAAAGTAAGTGAAATAAATTATAATATAATAAATATTGACAATAGATATGGCGTAATAGATAAAGAAGGGAATGTTATAATTGAACCAAATTATGATGTTATACAAATACCAAATCCTTCAAAACCAATATTTATATGTATGTCTGACTACAATACAGAAACTAAGGAATATGCAACAAAGGTGCTAAATGATAAAAAAGAACAAATTTTAACAGGATATGAAAGTGTACAAGCTATTCCTACAGAAACAACAGCAGATGGAATTCCATTTGAAAAAACTGTATTAAAATATAAAATGAATGGAAAATATGGATTAATTAATACAGAAGGAAAAGAAATTACAGAGCCAATTTATGATGATATTTCTTCAATGACATATAAAGAAGGAATGTTTTTAGTAAAGCAAAACGACAAAGTTGGTATAATTAATTTAAATGGGGTTACAGTAGTAGATGTAAAGTACAATAATATAACAGCTGATAATTATTATGATGTAAATACTAATTACGAAAAAACAGGATTTATTGTATGTAAAATAGAAGATAATGGATATAGATATGGATATGTAAATTATAAAGGGAACATAATTTTAGATACTGAATATACTGAAATAGAAAGAGTAACTGAAATAGAAGATAATAAAAATATATATTTAAATGCATATAAAGATGGACAAGCAGGATTACTAAAAAATAAAAAAGTAATATTAAATTACGAGTATGAAAGTATAACATATAATGCATATAATGATGTCTTTTTAGTACAAAGAAATGGTAAACAAGGAATTGTAGATAGAGATGGAAAAATAAAATTAGATACTAAGTATACTGATATAAGTTTTGGAGGAAAATATATTAATGTAACTGAAGACGGAAATAAAAAAGTATTAGACTTAGATGGAAATGAAATTACAAATGGATATATTGCAAATATGCCAACAAAAGATGGACAACATTTTATTGTTTATGGAGAGGATGAAATATACAAAATTATAGATAAAGATGGAAATGTTGTAGTTGATAAAAACTATACCTATATAGAAGAATTAGATGAGAATATATATATAGTAGCTAACTCAAATAATAACGGTATTATAGATTTAACAGGAAAATCACTTATTGATTTAAAATATAATAGCATATTTAAATTAGATAACACTGAATTATTGCAAGCTAATGTTTCTTCCACAAGTTCTATTACATTAATAAATAAAAATATGGAAATAATAGCAACAGTTGATGAAGCGGAAATAGAAGTAAAAGATAATTATATTAGAATATATTCAGCAAATGAGAATTTGTATTTTAATAAAGAAGGAAAAGAAGTAACTGCACAAGAGTTATTCCCTAATAATAATATTTATGCAAAAAAAATAAACAATAAATGGGGATTTGTGGATAAAGAAGGTAATTTAAAAGTGCAAAATGAATATGATATGGTTACTGAAGTAAATGAATATGGATTTGCGGGTATAAAAAAAGATGGAAAGTGGGGAGTTATTAATTCACAAGGAGAGATTGTGCAAGAGCCAGTTTATGAAATTGATAGTAATAACCCAAAATTTATTGGAAAATATTATAAAGCAGATGAATGGTATGGAAATAATTACTATACAGACAAAATTAAAGAGGAAGAAATTGAAGAAGAATAAAATTATTGCATTATAATTTATAATTAATTGAAAATTTGATTTTGATATTTTATTTAAACAATGATATAATTAAACATACAAGTAAGATGTGAGGCAAGAATTTAGCCTCACACTTATATATTTTTAGAATAGGAGATAATAAGATGTATAAAGAATTTGGAATATCAGCTAATATAGAAGAATTAGCAGAAAAAGTAGAAAATGAAATAGAACCAATATATAAAAAAATAGAAAAAATATCTGAATATAATTCTTTAAAGGTATTAAAAGCATTTCAAAAATATGAAATCTCAGAAATGCATTTTAATCAAACTACAGGATATGGTTATGGGGATATTGGAAGAGATACTTGTGAAAAAGTGTTTGCAGAAGTTTTAGGAGCGGAGGATAGCTTGGTAAGAGGACAATTTATTTCTGGAACTCATGCTCTTACAGTAGCCCTTTTTGCGTTCTTAAGACCAGGAGACACAATGCTTAGTATAACAGGAAAGCCATATGACACATTAGATGAAGTTATAGGAATAGTAGAAAACAAGAGCTCACTTAAGTCTTTTGGCATAAATTTTGAGCAAATAGATTTAAAGGAAAATAAATTTGATTATGAAGCAATAGAAAAAGTATTAAATTCTAAAAAAATAAAACTAATAGAAATTCAAAGATCAAAAGGATATAGCACAAGGAAAAGCATTACTATTAATGAATTAGAAGAAGTAATAAAATTTATTAGAAAAATAGATAAAGATGTAATAATAATGATAGATAATTGTTATTGTGAATTTGTAAGTACTAAAGAGCCATTAGAAATTGGGGCAGATGTAATAGTTGGTTCTCTTATAAAAAATTTGGGAGGTGGAATTGCACCAAATGGAGCATATATAGCAGGAAAAAAAGAATTGATAAATTTAGCGGCAGAAAGATTAACTGTACCAGGAGAAGGAAGAGAAGTAGGTCCATCACTAGGAATAACTAAATCAATTCTACAAGGGCTATTTATGGCACCATCAGTGGTAGCAAGCAGTTTAAAAACAACAGTATTTGCAAGTAGAATGCTAGAAAAATTAGGATTTGATGTAGAACCTAAATACGATGACGAAAGAGCAGATATAGTCCAAACAATAAACTTTAATGATGAAAATAAACTTATAAAATACTGCCAAGGAATACAAATGGGATCTCCAATAGATTCAAATTCAATACCAGAACCATGGGATATGCCTGGATATACAGATAAAGTAATTATGGCGGCAGGAGCATTTACACAAGGGTCATCAATAGAATTATCATGTGATGGGCCTATTAGACCTCCATATACAGCATTTATGCAAGGAGGACTTACATATGAATATGGTAAATTAGGTGTACTTAAAGCAATAGAAAACATGGAACAATAAAAAATATATTATTACATGATAATTGCAAAAAGTAAGGAGTAATAGATGAAAGTAATAGTAATTGGTGGAGGACCAGCAGGAATGATTGCAGCCATGTCTTCTGCACAAAATGGAAATGATGTAACAATATTAGAAAAAATGGAAATGCTTGGAAAGAAACTTTTAATAACCGGAAAGGGTAGATGTAATATAACAAGCAGTTTACCAATAGATGAATTTATAAAAAACATACCTGGTAATGGTATGTTTATGTATAGTAGCTTTAATAATTTTACTAATGAAGATATTATAAAATTATTAGAAGAAGAAGGAGTAGAAACTAAGGTAGAAAGAGGAAATAGAGTTTTTCCTGTTTCAGATAGATCACAAGATGTTCAAAAAGCATTAATACGAATAATTAAAAAATTAAATGTAAAAGTTATAACAAATGCTAGAGTAAGAGAAATATTGGTAGATAATGAAAAAAATGTAAAAGGTGTAATAGCAAATATAAATGGAAATGATACAAAAATATCTGCTGAAAAAGTAATTTTAGCAACTGGAGGAAAGAGCTATCCTGGTACAGGTTCAACAGGAGATGGATATAGACTTGCTAAAAAATTAGGACATACAATAACTGAAACCAGAGCATCACTTGTTCCACTAACTGTACATAATGGAAGAGATTTAAAAATATGCAAAAATATGCAAGGGTTAAGCCTAAAAAATGTAAATATTAAATTCAAAGATTCTTCCAAAAATAAAATAATATATGAAGATTTTGGAGAAATGCTATTTACACATTTTGGTGTATCTGGGCCTACAATTCTTAGTGGATCAGCACATTTATTAAGATACAAAAATATAGATGAACTACTTAAAGAAGGGAAAATAATATTAGCTATTGATTTAAAGCCAGCATTAACAGAAGAAAAATTAGATGAAAGAATTATAAGGGATTTTTCAAAAGAAAAAAACAAAGAATATAGAAATAGTTTAGATATGTTACTACCTAAAAAAATGATAGAAACAATAATTAGTTTATCTAATATAGATCCTAGAAAAAGAGTAAATGAAATTACTAGACAAGAAAGAAAAGCATTAGTACATCTATTTAAAAATTTAGAATTTACTATAGAAAGTTTTAGGCCAATAGAAGAAGCAATTGTAACAGCAGGAGGAATAGATATAAAACAAATAAATCCTAAAACAATGGAGTCAAAATTAATAAAAGGATTGTTTTTTGCAGGAGAAATAATAGATGTAGATGCATATACTGGAGGATTTAATTTACAAATTGCGTATTCTACTGGATATACAGCAGGTTTAAATTAGAAAATATATGATTAACCTATAAAGAGGATGAGGATGAATGGAAAGTTATAAAACAATAGAAAAGGATTCAATGTCAGAAATAGAAGAAAAACATTCAAAATTTATATGTAATATATTTAAAGTTAAAACTGTAGAAGAAGCAGAAGAAATTTTAAAACAAACTAGAAAAAAATATTATGATTCTAACCATAATTGTTATGCATATATTATAAATTCAGATGTAGTTATAAAAAAATGTAGTGATGACGGAGAACCAAGTGGAACAGCAGGATCGCCAATTTTAAATGTGTTAGAAAAAAATAATTTATACAATATTTTAGCTATTGTAACAAGATATTTTGGAGGAACATTATTAGGAGCAGGGGGCTTAATAAGAGCATATACATTAGCTACAACAAAAGCAATAGAAAATGCAAATATCATACAAAAAGAAAAAGGGTATATAATGAAAATAAATATAACTTATCCAAATATAGAAATACTAAAATATTATTTTAATAAAAATCAAATTCATATTATAGATTCAGAATATAAGGAAAACGTAACATTTATTATAGAAATAAAAAAAGAACAAAAAAATAAATTTATAGAAGATTGTAATAAGAAAACTATTAATATTATAAATTATGAAATATTAGAAGAAAAATATATATAAAATATAGTTTTTAGAAAAAAAAAACTTATTATAATTAATAATAAATATGTTTTTTAGCCAATAAAAATAAATTTATTTGTAAAATACTATAGATTAAATCTTAATTTGTAAAAAAAATAAAAAAAATTAAAAAAACTATTGTAAATTTATGGAAAAAGATATATAATCGAGCTGTAAAAATTTTACAATTTTAATATTGATTAGGGGGATAGTAAATTGAGTGAGAAGATTAAAGTTTTAGTATCAGATGACAATCAAGACTTTGCAAAAACATTAGTAAGTTATTTATCAAAAGATGAAGACCTAGAAGTAGTAGGTATAGCAAGAGATGGACAAGAGGCATATGTGAAAATAGTAGAAACTAAGCCAGATATTGCATTATTGGATATAATAATGCCACATTTAGACGGTTTAGGAGTTTTAGAAAAATTAAATTCTAGTAATTTAGAAAAAAAGCCAATGTGTATAATCTTATCTGCAGTGGGACAAGATAAAATAACACAAAAAGCAATCGAACTAGGGGCACAATATTATATAGTTAAACCATTCGATATAAATATTTTAGTAAAAAGAATAAAAGAATTAAAATATTATAAACCAACACCAAGTGCATCAAATATAATAAGTAGAGAAATAAAAAATCAATATATAGATATATCCCCAGAAAATATTAAAAGCCAAGAAAACTTAGAAGCATTGGTTACAAATGTAATACACGAAGTAGGAGTGCCTGCACATATAAAAGGATATCAATATTTAAGAGAAGCAATAATAATGGTAGTTAGTGATATTGATATGATAAATCAAATTACTAAGCAATTATACCCAGAAATTGCAAGCAAATATCACACAACCCCAAGTAGAGTAGAACGTGCAATCCGTCATGCTATAGAAGTAGCATGGGGAAGAGGCAAGCAAGATGTAGTAGAAAGAA
>CAJFUM010000036.1 GCA_904420285.1 uncultured Clostridia bacterium
ATGTTATTAATTTTAATTAATATAAAATTAAAAATTAAGATAAATGGAGATATCGAGAGATAATCGTTCATTTATAGAGATAGGAGATGAGAAAAATGAATTTAACATTACAAAGATTACAAGAGTATTTATATGAAAAGTATAAAACAATGAAACCAGACGATTTAAACAATACCCAAAGATATTTTTTAAAATTAATAGAAGAAGTAGGAGAGTTATCAGAAGCAATTAGAAAAGACTGTAGAATGAAAGATGATAACATAAAAGGAACAATAGAGGAAGAAATATCAGATGTTTTATATTATATCATGGTTATAGCTAATACATATAATATAGATGTAGAAAAATGCTTTAGATTAAAAGAGGCATATAATGCTAAAAAATATGGATTTAAAATAGAAATTGATAGGTAGGAAAGCATATGGATGAGATTTTTAATAATATTAAAAATAACTATGAAAATATAAATTTTTCTAATATAAGGAAAATAAAAACTAAAACTATAAATGATATTTTTTTTATAGATGATAAATATGTATTAAAAATTTATACTTTAGATGATGAAAAACAAGTAATAATATCAATAAAGACTCAGAAAAAAATTCATGATTTGTTAGGAATATCACCTAATATTATATTGAATAAAAAAGGAGAAATTATAACAAAGTATAAAAATAGAATATGTTGCATGCAAGAATTTATAGAGCCACAAGAAAATAAAGTAGATATTATTGAAAAAGTTGCAAAAGAATTAACATTAATGCATCATGAATTTAAAAGTTTCGATTATGGAGAATATAAATATGAGAAAAAATATAAATCATTCCAAAACATTGAAGAAGATATAATAAAAAATAAAGAACAAATTGATAGGCTAAATACATGTCAGGATGCAAAGAAAGTATTAAATATATTATTAGATAAAAGATTAGAATATTTAAAAAAATATAAGTGTGAATACAGGCCGGAAAAATACCAAATTATTCATGGGGACATAAGACCAAGTAACATAATTTGTAATAATGATAAGGCATACTTCATCGATTTTGATTTTACTTCATGCGGTGATTTACTATTTGAAATAGGAAGTGCAGCAATGTTGATATCAGATTTTAATTTAGATGAAGCAATTAGATTTTTACAAATTTATAACCAAAATTCAAAAGAGGTATATTTGGATAAAATTATAATTTTTAATAATCTTTTATCATATTATGTTCAGAGTAGTTTTCCAATGAGGCTCATTGGAAAAATTGATGATATGGCAGTTAAAAAAATGGCTGAAGGAAGAATTGCTTGTTTAGAATTTTGTAATAAAATATTAGAAAGAGAGTGTATATAGAATGTATTTGGAAGGAGAAGGATTTAGTAATTTATATATAAAATTATGTAAAAATGTACTTACAAATGGAAAGACTGTATCTCCAAGATTAATGTCTACACAAGAAATTAGTGGGGTTACATTAAAAATACTAAATCCCAGAACAAGAATACTAAACAAAGAAGTAAGAAATATTTCTTTGGCATTTGCTATTGGAGAATGGTTATGGTGTATGTCTGGAAGAGAAGATTTAGAAATGATAAAATATTATGCTCCAAGTTATAATAAATATTCAGATGATGGATTAATATTAAATGGAGCATATGGACCTAGAATTAATAGAAATCTTAATAAAATATTAAAATTGTTACAAGAGGATAATAATACAAGAAGAGCTGTAATTCCTATATATTCTGAAAAAGATGTAGGATTAAATAGTAATGATATACCTTGTACTTTGTGTTTACAATTCATGATAAGAGATAATAAATTAGATATGTATACTATAATGAGGTCTAATGATATTTATTTGGGATTACCATATGATGTATTTAATTTTACGATGTGGCAGGAATATATTGCCTGCTTGTTGAATATAAATATAGGGACATATACACATATTGTAAATAGTATGCATTTTTATGAAAAAGATAGAGCTAAAATAATTACAGCAGCAGAAGCAAAAAATATTTTGGAATATGCAATGCCAGAAATGCCAAGAACTAATATAGAATATCAAATAAAGAGATGTATTGAAATAGAGGAACAATTAAGAAAGAATCTTTCTTATAGTTATGAAAAATCAGATCCTTTTTTTCAAAAATGTAGTGTTACAATTGATGTGAAACAAAAATAGTAGAAAAAAAGTGATTCAAGTAGTATAATTGAATTGTTCAAAAAATCAAA
>CAJFUM010000037.1 GCA_904420285.1 uncultured Clostridia bacterium
AGAAAAATATGATTTGATACAATTAAATTCTCAATTATTTTTGAAAGCTTTTAAAAATAAAAAAAGAGTATTTACAATACATACAAATCCATTTGAATTTCGTATGAGTTTTGGAGAAGATGCTTTTGAAACAATGATAAATATAATGAAGAGAGAAAAAGATGAATTTACCTATTTTGTAGCTCCATCTCAATTCTATAAAAAAAATTATGAAGAATTAACTGATCTTCATATTGATTTCATACCACACGCAATTAATGTAAATAGAATAAAAAAAGATATTAACGTAGATGAAATCTATAAAAAATACAAAATAAATAAGGAATTTAAACATGTTCTTTTGCCAAGTAGATTAGAGCCTGTACAAAAGAGACCTATGCTTTTCGTAAAAGCTTTTGCTAAAATAGATAAAGAAGAAAGAAATAAATTTGAAGTTATATGTACTGGAATAGATGAACAATACAAAATATATGTAAATGAAATAGAAACATATTGTAAAGAAAATGATATTAAATTGAAATTAATAAGATTTGATTATATGTATGAGGCATATTCTATTGCAAATTTAGCAATATTACCAAGTCAGTCAGAAAGTTTCGGCTATTCAGCTTTAGAATCATTAACATGTGGAATACCAACGGTACTTAATGCGATACCAACCTATATTGAAATTTCAGATGGAAGTAAAAATGTCTATATATTTGATAAAACAGAAGAATCATTATTGAATGAATTGAAAAAAATAATTAAATCAGATTTAAAAAGGACAAATCAAACAGCTGAATGGCAAAATAAATATGATTTGAAAAAGTTTGGTGAGAGATATTTGAAAATTTTAAATACAGAAAGTGAGAAAAAATGAGTGTTGTAAAGGTATATAAACCATATGAAAATTGGAAAGAATTTAATATTATAGAAGAAGATGGGAAAAAAATTTTAGAGCTTTATAATTATAAACTACAAATTGATGAAACTAATTATATTCCAAAAGCAGGATTATTATTTGAAGAAGTATTAAAGAATAAATCAAATGGGAAAAATGTACTTGATTTAGGATGCGGACAAATGGGAATTTTAGGCTTAATTGCACTTCATTATGGAGCTAAAAAAATATTATCTGTTGATATAGATGAAAGATGCACTAAATGGCTTAACACTATTGTTAAAGAAAACAACATCAAAGATATAAGTGTATTAAAAAGTGATATGTTTTCCAATATTGGTGAAAAGAAAAAATTTAATCTTATTTTATCAAATCCTCCTCATATGCCAATGAAAAATGGAAAACTATGTGATAGTGGTGGTAGTAATGGAAAAAAATACATTATAAATATAATTAAGGAATCATTTAATCATTTAGAAGATAATGGAGAACTTAATGTGATGATGTTCGATTTTGAAGGATCGAATAAATCATATAACGATGATAAAAGCATTTTTGAATTAGCTAAAGAAATAGGGTATAGAGAAATAAAAACCATATTTACTTTTGAAAAAAATATTACTCCAGGAAGTGTAACATATGAGTGTTTAGATTATATAAAAACAGTATATCCTAAATATAATTTTGATGCGATTAAGCCAAAATGCAATATTATTATTAACAGTTTTAGAAAGTAGGGAAAAATGAAAAAAGCTATAATATTTGATTTAGATGGTACATTATGGGATACGTCAAATGAAACCAAAAAGATATGGAGTGAAGTTGCAAAACAATATAATTTAAAAAATAGTAATTATAAAATTAGTGATATTATGGGAATGACAAGAGAAGAAATAATAGAATATTTGTTTAAAAACGATAGAGAACTGGGAAGAAATTTTATCACTGAATGCCAGAAAAAAGAAAATAAATATTTTGCCACTAATGGAGGACATATTTATAATAATGTTCCAAAAGTTATATATGATTTATATAATCAATTTGAATTGTACATTGTAAGTAATTGTCAATCTGGCTATATTGAATCTTTTTTACAGTATTATTCATTAAGAAAATATTTTAAAGATTTCGAATGCTCTGGAAATACAGGAGAAGAAAAATCAAAAAATATAAGGAGAATTTTACATAGAAATAAGATATCATTTGCTATATATGTAGGAGATACCGAGAAAGATTATTATGCAGCTAAAGTTAATAATTTACCATTTGTATGGGCAAGTTATGGGTTTGGAACGTGTGAAAAATATGATGAATCCATAAATGATATAAGTGAATTAAAAAAAATAATCTACCTTATTTTTTAAGATAGACTACTGAAATTGATAGAAAAAACTATATCGTTTTTTATGATATAATTCGTCTAAATAATAATTTTCTTATACAATATTATTTGTTTTTCAATAGAATTTTAAAAGATAGAAAGGCAATAGATTTTAAACGTATCTACTAATACACTCTGTATGTGCATTGCAGACTTAATTGATTTTATATAAAATAGCGTAATGTTTAATTTTTTCGTTTGTTTGAATAATTTTTTTATTTCAAAAGTGTCGAACTCCCGGATTTACATCTAATGCAATTATAGCCATTAATATAGCGGTTGGCTTAGCCAGCCGCACTTAATCTATAGAAATATTACAATACTATTACACAAATATTACAAATATGTTACAATTTAGAAAAACTATTGAAAAAAATAAATTAATATTATACAATATGAAAGTGAAATAAATTGCTCTTTATCTTATTCAATATATTGGTAAAAAAATGAATAAAAACAAGAAAAAAGAGTAAAATACTTATAGATATTAATATTTATTATATATGAAGAAAATTATATATAAGAGAGGTGATATAAACATAAGATAAAATAAGCAAAATAAAAAAGACAAAAGTATAAAAAATTTAAAATTTAGGAGGAATAAAAATGAATAGTAATGAAAAAAGATGGATCGTATTATTAGTAGCTGTTGTATTAATAGCAGTTATATTAATAGTTGTTTTAACAACTAGAAAAGGAGATAACGAAAATGTAGTGCAAAATGCACCTGCAGGACAAGAAGAAGTTGTAAATGAAGAAAAATATACTACAGAATTAGATGATGGAACAAAAATAAATACAAGTGAAGAATTTAATAGTGCAAAAACATATGGAAATTTATCAATTTCTAATATGCAATTTACAGAAAGCAATGGAGTTAGCGTAATGTTAGCAGATGTAACAAACAATGGTAGCACAGCACATGAACCAGAAATAGTAAAAGTAACAATCTTAGGAGATAATAATGAAGTTATTACAGAAATAAAACCAGTAATAGGAAAAATAGAACCTGGTGAAACTATAAAATTAAATGCTAGTATAACAGCAGACGTTGCAAATGCTAGAGATTTTAAAATAGAAGCAAATGATTAGTATAATAAAAACAAGCTATAGTTTATATCTATAGTTTGTTTTTTATAATATGGAATAAATTGTAAAAATGCACCCAGAATGAAACAATAATAAAGCACTTGCAAAAGTGCTTTATTTCGTGTAAAATATAATGGTTAGAGAAAGAGAAAAAGAAGGAAAATGGAAAATGGTAAAAAAAGAAATAAATAATGAATTGGAATATATAGAAAAAGTAAGAAAAATTAATGAAGGTAAAAATTTAAAATATTATATATTAACAATGGGTTGCCAATTAAATGAAAATGATTCAGAAAAAATTTCTGGAATGATTGAACAAATGGGCTATACTTTATCAGATGATATTATGGATAGCGACCTAGTTATATATAATACATGTTGCGTAAGAGAAAATGCAGAAGAAAAATTATTTGGAAAATTAGGAGAAGTAAAAAAGCTAAAAGAAGCAAGAGGCACTATTATAGCTATTGGTGGTTGCATGATGCAGGAAAAACATATAGTAGATAAAATAAAGAAAAGCTATAAATATGACATAATATTTGGTACTCATACATTACATAACTTTCCAAAAGATTTATATAATGCAATTATAGAAAATAAAAAGATAACAGATATATTAGATATAGATGGAGAAATAATAGAAGGTCTGCCAATAAAAAGAAATGATAGTATAAGAGCTTCAGTTACAATAATGAATGGCTGTAATAATTTTTGTACTTATTGTATAGTGCCTTATGTTAGAGGTAGAGAAAGAAGTAGAGATCCAGAAGATATTATACAAGAAGTAAAATCTTTGGCAGAGCAAGGATATAAAGAAATAACTTTACTTGGACAAAATGTAAATTCATATATGCGTGTAGAAAGAGAAAAAGGTATTTGTAATACCAAGATAAATTCTTTTGCTAAATTATTAAGAGCAGTAAATGAAATAGAGGGCATTGAAAAAATTAGGTTTATATCACCTCACCCAAAAGATTTTACTGATGATGTAATAGAAGCAATTAGAGATTGTAGCAAAGTATCTAAATTTATTCATTTGCCACTACAATCTGGAAATACAAGAGTATTAAAGGCAATGAATAGAGTTTATACAAAAGATGAATATTTAAAATTGGTAGATAAAATGAAAAATATGATTCCAGAAATAAAATTTTCTACAGATATAATTGTAGGATTCCCAGGAGAGACTGATGAAGAGTTTGAAGATACATTAGATGTTGTAAATAAAGTAAAATTTGAGCAAATTTTTATGTTTATTTATTCGAGAAGACTAGGAACACCAGCAGATAAAATGGAAGAACAAGTACCAGAAAATATAAAGCACATAAGATTTGATAAATTAAAAAATTTGTATGAAGAGCTTGTAGTAGAAAATAACAAAGAATATATAAATACTATTCAAAAAATTTTAGTAGAGGGATATAGTAAAACAAATGCAAATTTATTAACTGGAAGAACCGATACTAATAAAGTAGTAGTATTTGAAGGAAAATCTGATTTAATAGGAAAAATAGAAGATGTAGAAATAATATCAGAACACAAATGGTATTTGAAAGGTAAGCTAATATAAAAGGGGATTGTATGCAGTAGAAGTGGTAATAATAGAGGAGATGAAGAAATATGGCAGAATATTCACCAATGATGCAACATTATTTAGATACTAAAAATCAATATAAGGATTGCATTTTATTTTATAGACTTGGAGATTTTTATGAAATGTTTTTCGATGATGCAATAAATGTATCACGAGAATTAGAACTTACACTAACAGGAAAGGATTGTGGAAAAGAAGAAAGAGCACCAATGTGCGGAATTCCATATCATGCAGCAGAAACATATATTTCCAGACTTATTTCAAAAGGATATAAAGTTGCAATATGTGAACAATTAGAAGATCCAAAACAGGCAAAAGGAATGGTAAAAAGGGATGTAATTAGAGTTGTAACACCAGGAACTGTAATGGAAGCTAATCTTTTGGATGATAGAAAAAATAATTATATTATGTGTATATATAAAAATGGCATATATTTTGGTGTAACAGTGTGCGATGTTTCTACAGGTGATTTTAGAACAACTGAAATAAAAGAAACAAATAATTTTGCCATGTTATTAGATGAAATTTCGAAATACTCTCCAGCAGAATTAGTTGTAAATCCAATGATGTATGATAGTGGTGAAGAAATTGCAAAAATAAGAGAGAGATTTGATATATATGTAACAAGATTGGAAGAAAGAGAATTTACAAATGATAGTGAAACTCTTTCTGTAAGATATAAAGTAGTAGATGATGATGAAAATCCAGTAGATATTAGTAAATTTATGTTATCAGTAGGCTCAGTAAATGCACTTTTAACATATTTGTTAGATACTCAAAAAAATACTTTAGACCATATAAATAAATTAATTGTTTATAGTGTTACAAAATATATGGCTCTTGACATAAATGCCAGAAGAAATTTAGAGATAACAGAAAAACTTAGGGATAAATCTAAAAAAGGAACTCTTTTATGGGTATTAGATAAATCTTCTACATCAATGGGAGGAAGATTATTAAGAAGATGGCTAAATAACCCATTAATAGATTCAAAACAAATTAATAAAAGACTTGATGCTGTTGAAGAATTAAAAGATAATATAATATTAAGAGGAGATATAACAGACAGTTTAAAAAAAGTTTATGATATAGAAAGATTAGCAGGAAAAATAGCATATGGAAGTGCAAATGGTAGAGATTTAATATCATTAAAAAATTCTGCAAAACAATTGCCAGATATAAAAAAGATTTTAAAAGGAGCTAAATCAGAATTATTAAAAGAGTTATATTCTGAACTAGATGTTTTAAAAGATATATACGAATTAATAAATAAAACTATAGTGGAAGAACCTCCAATAAGTGTAAAAGAAGGAGGATTAATAAAAAAAGGATATGATGAAGAAATTGATAAATTAAAAAGTGCTACAACAAATGGAAAGAATTGGATTGTAAAATTAGAAGTAGAAGAAAGAGAAAAAACTGGTATAAAAGGACTAAAAGTAGGATTTAATAAAGTATTTGGATATTATATAGAAGTTACAAAATCTAATATTTCATTAGTTCCAGATAGATATATAAGAAAACAAACTCTAACAAATGGAGAAAGATATATTACAGAAGAACTTAAAAATCTAGAAAATCAAATACTAGGAGCTGAAGAAAAAGTTATAAATTTAGAGTATAATGTATTTGTTGAAGTAAGAGATAAAATAGAAGCACAAGTAGAAAGATTGCAAAAATCAGCAGGAATAGTTGCAACTTTAGATGGCTTATGTTCTCTTGCAACTGTAGCAGAAGATCAAAATTATGTTAGACCACAAGTAGACAATAGCGGAATAATTGATATTAAAGATGGTAGACACCCAGTAATAGAAAAAATATTACCAAGTGGAAGTTTTGTTCAAAATGATACTTACTTAGATAGAGTTGATGATAGACTTGCAATTATAACAGGGCCTAACATGGCAGGAAAATCTACATATATGAGGCAAGTTGCGTTAATAACATTAATGGCACAAATAGGAAGCTTTGTTCCTGCATCATCTGCAAGAATTGGAGTGGTAGATAAAATATTTACAAGAGTAGGTGCTTCAGATGATTTGAGCATGGGTCAAAGTACGTTTATGGTTGAAATGATGGAAGTAGCTCAAATATTAAAAGAAGCAACAAGTAATAGCTTAGTTATTTTAGATGAAATAGGTAGAGGAACATCAACATATGATGGTTTATCTATTGCTTGGGCAGTAGCAGAATATATATCAGATAGTGAAAAATGTGGAGCTAAAACTTTATTTGCTACTCATTATCATGAATTAACAGAATTAGAAAATAAAATACCAGGAGTAAAAAATTACTCTATAGCAGTTAAAGAAAAAGGTGAAGATATAATTTTCCTAAGAAAAATTGTAAAAGGTGGAACAGATGAAAGTTATGGAGTTCATGTTGCTAAACTTGCAGGAGTACCACAATTAGTTACTAAAAGAGCTAATGAGATTTTAAAATCTATAGAAAGAAGAAATGTACTAAATAATAAAAAGATGGAAAAAGAAAATAAAAATGTAGCAGATGGACAACTAACAATGTATAATTTTAAATTAGCCGAACTTGCACAAGAATTAGATAAAGTAGATGTAAATGAGCTAACTCCAATAGAAGCACTAAATACTTTAGTAAAAATAAAAGAAAAAATGTCATCTTAAATAATATAAAAAAACTGAAAGTGGCTTAGCCACTTTTATATTCCTTACAATGCAAGTAAATTTAAATGCAAGAATATTAATGCTTGTTTACGCATAAAAATTATATTATATATGTCAATAACTTTTGAAAATGTCATAAAAATTTTTCAAAATTAACTTTTAATTATGTCATAGTGAACTGCTTGATAACAGTTCA
>CAJFUM010000038.1 GCA_904420285.1 uncultured Clostridia bacterium
AAAAACAAAAGTTTATATTTTAGAAATGCTTTAGTTAGAAGTAATTATGGAAATATTCCAAAAGGAATTTATCCTACATTTGATTATATAATAATGTTCTTTGAAAATTTATTACAAGGTAAAAATCATGAATTAAAGAATGATGACTTATATATTAAAGAATTATTTGAAAATACTAATATATAGACATTTAACAACAATTTATTAAAAGTTAATATAGAATATTTTTCTTGACAATACAATATTAATTATATATGATTAGTATTGTATTTTAATGCAAAGGAGAAAGGAAATTTATGAGTAGAGAAATTAGTGAAGAAGAACAAAACAAAATAAAAAGTATGATAGATGAATTAATTGAAAAAGCAAAAAAAGCATCTGAGGAGTATTTAAAGTTATCTCAGGAAGATGTAGATAGAATAGTAAAAGCAATGTCAATGGCTGGGTTAGAACATCATATGGAATTAGCAAAAATGGCAGTAGAAGAGACAAGAAGAGGAATTTATGAAGACAAAATAACAAAGAATATGTTTGCAACAGAATATGTTTATCATAGTATTAAACATGATAAAACTGTTGGAGTTATTTCTGAAAATGAAGAAGAGGGATATGTTGAAATAGCAGAGCCTATTGGAATAATTGCAGGGGTTACACCTGTTACTAATCCTACTTCAACAACAATGTTTAAATCTTTAATTGCTGCAAAAACTAGAAATGTAATAATATTTGGATTTCATCCTTCTGCACAAAAGTGTAGTTCTGAAGCGGCAAGAATATTAAGAGATGCAGCAGTAAAGGCTGGAGCTCCAGAAGATTGTATATTGTGGATTGAAGAACCATCTGTTACAGCAACAAATATGCTAATGCATCATCCTTCAGTTAATTTGATTTTGGCAACAGGTGGAACTGGAATGGTTAAAGCTGCATATTCTTGTGGAAAACCAGCTTTAGGAGTTGGACCAGGTAATGTACCATGTTATATAGACAAAACAGCTAAACTTAGAACTTCAGTAAATGATTTGGTTATGTCTAAAGCTTTTGATAATGGAATGATATGTGCTTCTGAACAATCTGTAATAGTAGATAGAGAAATAAAAGATGAATTTGAAAGATTAATGAAACAAGCTGGTTGTTACTTTTTATCTGATGAGCAGACTCAGAACCTAAGAAATACCATGTTTTTAAAAGAAAAAGATGAGGCTTTAAATTCTGCTATAGTGGGACAGAGCCCTTATAATATAGCTAAAGAAGCAGGAATTGAAGTTCCATATGATACTAAAGTTTTAGTTTTAAAAGAAAATGGTGTTGGAATAGAATATCCATTTTCAAAGGAAAAATTAAGTCCAGTTTTAGCATATTATATAGTTGAAAATGCAGATGAAGGAATTGAATTAGCCGAAAAATTAATAGAATTTGGGGGATTAGGACATTCAGCAGTAATACATTCTGAGAATAAGGAAACAATATTAAAGTTTTCTGAGAAAGTTAAAGTTGGTAGAATAATTGTTAATTCTCCATCAACTCATGGGGCTATTGGAGATATATATAACACAAATATGCCATCATTAACATTGGGATGTGGAACTTTCGGAGGAAATTCTACAACAGCTAATGTATCATCAGTTAATCTTATAAATATAAAAAGAGTTGCAGATAGGAGAGTTAATATGCAATGGTTTAAAGTCCCTAAAAAAATATATTTTGAAGCTGGATCAATTGCTTATTTAGAAAAGATGCCAGATATTACAAGAGCATTTATCGTAACAGATAATTCAATGGTTAAGCTAGGATATATAGATAAAGTACTATATTATTTACGTAAACGTCATGAATATGTTCACTCAGAGATTTTCTCAGAGGTTGAATCAGATCCATCATTTGATACAATAAATAGAGGTGTGCAAATGATGAATGAATTTAATCCAGATGTAATTATAGCTGTTGGTGGGGGAAGCCCAATTGATGCAGCAAAAGGAATGTGGCTTTTCTACGAGCATCCTGAGGCTGATGTAGAAGGATTAAAGCTTAAGTTCATGGATATAAGAAAACGTACATATAAGTTCCCTAAATTAGGAGAAAAGGCTCAGTTTGTGGCCATTCCTACTACATCTGGAACTGGTTCAGAGGTTACTTCATTTGCTGTAATAACAGATAAAAAACTTAATAAAAAATATCCATTAGCTGATTATGAACTTACACCAGATGTAGCAATTATAGATCCAGATTTGGTTATGAGTTTACCTAAAAAAATAACTGCTGATACTGGTATGGATGTGTTAACACATGCTATAGAAGCTTATGTTTCTAATATGGCATCAGATTATACTGATGGATTAGCAGAAAAAGCTGTTCAGCTTGTATTTAAAAATTTGAGAGAAGCATATAATAATGGAGATAACAAAGAAGCTAGAGAACATATGCATAATGCAAGTACAATTGCAGGAATGGCATTTACAAATGCTTTCTTGGGAATAAATCATTCATTAGCACATAAAATTGGAGCAGAGTTCCATATGGCTCATGGAAGGATTAATGCTATTTTATTGCCATATGTTATAAGGTATAATAGTAGTAAGCCAACTAAATTTGTATCTTTCCCAAAATATGAATATTTTATAGCAGATCAAAAATATGCAGATTTATCTAGAAGAATGAATTTCCCAGCATATACTAATGAAGAAGGAGTAAATTCTTTAATAGAAGAAGTAAAAAAATTAAACCAAGATTTAGAAATTGAAAGAAGTTTCAAAGAAGCAGGAATCGACGAAAATGAATTTATGGCTAAGTTGGATATGTTAGCAGATAGAGCATTTGAGGATCAGTGTACTACTGCAAATCCAAGAGTTCCTCTTGTAAGTGAGTTAAAGCAAATATTAATAGATAGTTATTATGGAAATTAATTTATATAATATTGTAATTGACATAATGAATAAGTGTTGATATAATAGTCATATATTTCAATTTAGGAGGAGAGATTAAAATGGCAAACCGGACTTTAATTGAAGAGCTACAATGGCAGGGCTGGAATGATGACGAATTGGAAGAATTAAGGGTACAGCTTAATAAATGGCAACAGGAAATGAAAACAAAAAAGTACACTCAACAAATAAGAATTGAGTGGCTCCTTGACAAACTGGAGGTATCAGAGCCGAAGATTAGAACATACATTAGGTTGGGACTACAATACAAGATGGAGCATCCAGATGCAAATCTGAAAGAAACTTATGAAGAGGTAGCTACCAGATTTTGTATAGCTGACAATGCAGTAGAACATGCTATACGGTATGCTATATCCAAATGGCATAAAAATCCACAAAAGAGAGAATTCTTTGGACTGAACAATGATACAGATCGTGTTACTAATTCTTTACTTTTTACTACATTGTATGACCGGCTAAGACAATAATGCCAGACAATTTCTCAAAGCAATTTTACTTAAGATTGCTAAATGATTTATAATAGAAAAAGACTCTGAGAGTAATTTCAGAGTCTTTTTCTATAAGAAATATGGATTACAATTTAAAATATTATAGTAATTCTATTTTTAAAAGATCAAAAGACTTTACATAATGCGGAAAAAGTTGTATAATTATTTTATAATTTTTTTAAGGAGGATAAAAAATGGAACGGAAGTTTACGTGGAACGACGAAAACAAAGAGGTGGTAAAAGTTTTTTTAAATGAAGTGATTGATATTTTATTTCAGGAAAAGCAAGCTAGTTCCAACCAAGAACAATTGAAAAAGCGAGAAATAGAAAAATTCATGAAATTACTGGGCTTTTCGGAAAGACATGGAGGCACACATTTTATTCAAAGTATACTTGAGCAAGATTTGCGAGTAGTGGACATACAAAACAAGAAGTTGTGTGAATTATGTAGAATTGACCCAAGAGATCGTGTTCGATGCACCAACATTAAAAGAAAGATGCGATATGCAATATTTGCAGCATTGGAAAAAAGAACACCTTTAGCAATGGAGTTGTATACAGAATATTTTTGGGGTGAGCATGTTAAACTTACGACTAAAAGATTTCTAAAAGTCGCAATAAGATATTTAGAAAGATTGGAAAAGTATCCTCAATAAACTAGAGTGAATACTCTGAAAGAAATTGTCTAGAAGATGTGTATATTTACAAAGTAAAATGCACATATAAAAGACTGTCTTTCTTACATTAAATAGCATTTAGTGTAAGAAAGGCTTTTTTTATTGTATATATGTTGAAAACATTTTAAATTTAATATATAATTACTTTGTTAATTTTAAAAAGAAAAGGAAGATATAATGCTAATATTATTAATTATTCTAGTATTTATATTGTTGTTAACTGGATGGATAACAGGAAACTTTTTATTTAATCTTGCTTTAAATCCAAAATCATCAAAATCAATAATTTTTAAAGATGATTTTGATGAAGAAAAAGAATTAAAAAAAATTGAAAATGAAAAGTGGTTAGAACAATATTCAAATGAAGTATATATTAGTAATGAGAAAATTAAGCTACATGGGTATGAAATAAAAAATGAAAAAGAGTCTAAAATTTGGGTTATTGCAGTACATGGATACACCGATTCTGCTAATTTTATGGTTGAGCCGTCAAAGAGATTTTTACATTTTGGATATAATGTTTTAATGCCAGATTTAAGAGCACATGGAAAAAGTGAAGGAAAATATATTGGGATGGGCTTTTTAGATAGAATGGACTTGTTATTATGGATAGATTATTTAATAGCAACTTATGGAAATATAAAAATCATTTTATATGGTATTTCAATGGGAGCTGCAACTGTAATGATGGCAAGTGGAGAAGCTTTGCCAAGTAATGTAAGGGTAATTATTGAGGATTGTGGTTATACTTCAGCCTGGGAAGAATTTGCATATGAATTAAAAAAATTATTCCACATGCCCAAATTTCCTGCTTTGTATAATGCTAATATCATAACTAAAATAAGAGCTGGATATTCACTAAAAAAAGCCTCTTCTGTAAAGCAAATTAAAAAATCTAAGATTCCGACATTATTTATACATGGCAAAGAAGATAAATTTGTTCCATTTTATATGTTAGATAAATTATATAATTCAGCTAATTGCCAAAAAGAAAAATTGGTAATAGAAAATGCAGGACATGCAGAGTCTCAAAAAGTTAATCCAGAAAAATATTGGCATACAGTAAGAAAATTTATAAAAAGGTATTTATATTAATAAAAAATACTGAAAAGGAAGGGTATAACTAATGAAACAAGGAAAATTATTTGTAATAGATGGTACTGATGGAAGCGGAAAACAAACTCAGCTTCAAAAGCTAAAAGAAAGATTTGATAAAGAAGGGATTGATTATAGAGCGGTTAGTTTTCCAAATTATGATAGTGCTTCCTCTTCTTTAGTTAAGATGTATTTAAATGGAGACTTTGGAAAAGATGCACAGGATATTAGCCCATATATAGCATCTACATTTTATGCTGCAGATAGATATGCAACATTTAAAAAGGATTTGGAAGAATACTACAATAATGGAGGAATTATATTGGCAGATAGATATACTACTTCTAATATGGTTCACCAAGCGGGAAAAATAAAGGATGATAAAGAAAGAGAAAAGTTTTTAAATTGGTTATGGGATTTTGAATTTAATTTATATAAATTACCAGTTCCAACAAAAGTGTTTTTTCTAAATATGCCTATAGAGTATTCTAAAAAACTTATGGAAAATAGAGAAAACAAAATAACACATGAGGAGAAAAAAGATATACATGAAAGTAATATGGAACATCTAAAAGAGGCATATATTGAAGCATGCAAATTAGTAAAAAAATATGATTGGTGTGAAATTTATTGTGTAAAAGAAAATAAAATTAGAACTATAGAAGATATTCACGAAGAAGTATTTGAAAATGTAAAAAAATATTTATAAAATGGAGGGTGAAAATAGTGGCTGATGTAAGCAAAGAAGAATTATTACATATTGCAAATTTGGCAAACATTAATATAAAAGAAGATGAATTAGAAGATTATTTAAATAATTTAAAAGATATATTGAATTTTGCAGAAATTGTAAATAAAGCTGATACAGAAGGTTTAGAACAAACAATAGGAGAAAATGATAAATGTAATGTGTTTAGAAAAGATGAAGTAGAAGTATTTGAAGACAAGAAAGCACTACTTCAAAATGCTAAAGAACAAGAACGCAATATGTTTAAAATTCCTAAAGTTATTAATTAAATTAGATAAAAACAAAAAATAGGAGGAAGACTTAATGGATATTACAAGTTTAACAGTACATGAGCTTATGGATAAATTAGAAAAAAATGAAATTAATTCAAAAGAAATTGTAGAAGCTTATGTGAAAAGAATAAATGAGAAAGAAAAAGATGTACAAGCTTTTGTTACTACATTATGTGATGATGCTATAGAAAAGGCAATTGAAATAGATAATGGTAGTAAAGATAATTTTAATATAGCAGGAATTCCAGTTGGAATAAAAGATAATATTTGTACAAAAGGAATAAAAACAACATGCAGCTCTAGAATGTTAGAAAATTTTATTTCACCATATAATGCTACAGTTGTTGAAAAATTAGATAAAGCAGGATTAATTAACTTAGGAAAATTAAATATGGATGAATTTGCGATGGGAGCTTCAACAGAATATTCATATTTTAAAGAAACTCACAATCCATGGGATCTAAATAAAGTTCCAGGTGGATCTTCTGGAGGAAGTGCAGCAGCGGTAGCAGCAGATTTAGTACCTTGGGCGCTGGGAAGCGATACAGGAGGTTCTATACGTCAGCCTGCATCATTTTGTGGAGTTGTTGGTTTAAAACCAACATATGGTTTAGTTTCTAGATATGGATTAGTTGCTTTTGCATCTTCTTTAGATCAAATTGGACCAATAACTAAAGATGTAAAAGATGCTGCTATACTTTTAAATATTATTGCAGGACATGATGAAAAAGATTCTACTTCATATGAAGCACCAAAAAAAGATTATACAAAAGCTCTAAAAAATAATGTAAAAGGTTTAAAAATAGGTGTTCCAAAAGAGTTCTTTGGAGAAGGAATAAATGGAGAAGTTAAGAAAAAATTAGAAGAAGCAATAGAATTATATAAAAGTTTAGGAGCTGAAATAGAAGAGATTTCACTAGATATTGCTAAATATTCTTTAGCAACCTATTATATAATTGCATGTGCAGAAGCTAGTTCAAATTTAGGAAGATTTGATGGTATAAGATATGGTTATAGAACTGAAAAATATTCTAGCCTTAAAGAACTATATAGAAATTCTAGAACAGAAGGATTTGGAAAAGAAGTAAAAAGAAGAATCATTTTAGGAACTTATGTACTATCTTCTGGATATTATGATGCTTATTATAAAAAAGCTCAACAAGTTCGTACATTAGTAAAAAAAGAATTTGATAAAGCATTTGAAAAATATGATGTTCTTTTAACTCCTACGTCTCCTACAGTTGCTTTTGATATAGGAACTAGAGCAAATAATCCATTAGAAATGTATTTAGCAGATATTTGTACTGTTTCTGTAAATATAGCAGGACTTCCTGCAATATCAATTCCTTGTGGTGTAGATAGTGAAAATATGCCTATAGGTATGCAATTAATAGGAAACAAATTTGAAGAAGACAAAATACTTAATGCAGCATATACATTTGAACAAACATATGGATTTAGAGAAAAATATAAACCAGATTTTAAAAGATAAGGAGGAAATATAATGGCAAATACAGATTTTGAAACAGTAATGGGATTAGAAGTGCATGCAGAACTTTCTACTAAAACTAAAATTTTTTGTTCTTGCCCTACTGAATTTGGTGCTGAACCTAATACACAAGTATGTCCAATATGTATGGCAATGCCTGGAACCTTACCAGTTTTGAATGAAAAAGTAGTAGAATATGCTGTAAGAGCTGGGCTTGCAACAAATTGTACAATTTCAAAAGATAGTAAAAATGATAGAAAAAACTATTTTTATCCAGATACACCAAGAGCATATCAAATTTCACAATATGATAAACCACTTTGTGAACATGGATATATAGAAATAGAAGATGATAATGGAAACCCTAAAAGGATAGGAATTACAAGAATTCATATAGAAGATGATGCTGGAAAATTAAATCATAATGAATTTAATGGTGGGGCTTTGGTAGATTTAAACAGAGCAGGTGTTCCTTTAATAGAAATTGTTTCAGAGCCAGATTTACGTTCAGTAGGAGAAGTAGATAGATATTTGAAAAAACTAAAATCTATATTAGAATATATAGAAGTTTCTGATTGTAAAATGCAAGAAGGGTCATTTAGAGCAGATGTTAATGTTTCTGTAAAAAGAAAATCTTCTAAAGAATTTGGAACTAGAACTGAAATGAAAAATATGAATTCGTTTAGAGCTATAACAAGAGCAATAGAATATGAAGCAGGCAGACAAATTGATGTTATAGAAAATGGTGGTAAAATAACACAAGAAACATTAAGATGGGATGATGTTTCTGGAAAAACTTTCTCAATGAGAGATAAAGAAGATGCACAAGATTATAGATACTTTCCAGAGCCAGATTTAGTTGCAATAAGACTTTCTGATGAATATATAGAAAATATAAAGAAGAGTTTACCAGAGATGCCAGAAAGCAGAAGAGAAAGATATATAAATCAATTTAAATTATCTGAAAAAGACGCAAAACTTCTTACAGCTTCAAAATATTTATCAAATATGTTTGAAGCAGCAGAAAAAATATGTGGAAATGGAAAAGCTGTTGCAAATTGGTTACTTTCTGATGTATCTAGGATTTTAAATGAGAAAGAATTAGAACCAGTGGCAATACCTTTTACAGCAGAAAATTTAGCCAAACTTATAGAATTAATAGACAAAGGAACTATAAGCTCTGCTATAGGAAAAAAAGTTATAGAAGAATTATTTGAAAATCCAAAAGATCCAGAGGAAATTATTAAAGAAAAAGGTTGGATTCAAATTTCGGACGAGGGAGCTATTATGGAAGTGGTACAAAAAGTTTTAAATAATAATCCTCAATCTATACAAGACTATAAAGCAGGAAAAGATAGAGCACTAGGATTTTTAGTAGGCCAAGCCATGAAAGAAACAAAAGGAAAAGCAAATCCACAAATGTTAAATAAGATGTTCTTAGAAGAGTTAAATAAATAAAATAATAATATTTATATCTAATATTTGTTGTCGAAATTTGTTGAACGATTTTTCTTGTAAAATAGCATATAATGTGATTTAATATAAAATGTAATTGCATTCTATGCTATTTTTTCTATTTATTTAATAATCTATTTTTATTATAATCATGTTTTTAAAAATCTATATATTCACCCCTATATCTATAATATTAGTATATCCAAGAAAGGAGGCATTTTTAGTATAAATGCAGTTACAAAATAAAGCAACTAATATTTGTTTATTAGTTGCTTTTTATGTATTTTAAAAATTATTCTCATTTTTAATAGTATCTATTGCAATAGCACATATTATAAAGAAGCTTATGAAAAATAAAGTAGATTTAAATAACGATATACCAGTATAAAATAATATAGAATACTGAAAATTATGATATGTGATTAATATTAATGTTGAAAATAGTAGAAGTACAAAACAAATTTTTAATCCAGTATTTGTTACTTTAATTACTGGTGCATCCATGTTTTTTAATTTATTTTTAATAAATTTCATATAACCTCCTCGTATATATATTTAGTACAAAAATATAAATCTAACAGCAATTAACTTTATGTTAACATATATAAAAAGAAAAATCAAAGGAAATAAAATCCAAAATTGTGATGATAAAAAAAGTAGCTTCAATAAAAAAGAAATTCAACTATTTATTAGTTGAATTTCTCGGTAGATAGAGTTCCTAATTTAGGTAGCTCCATTTATTAGGAGGATTATTCGTACATTCCTGCAGCCAAACGATTTTCAACAAAATCACTGCAAATTTTTTGAATCTCCGCTATTTTGTTTACTGTATCCGGTTCAGTAAAAGCTATAGACTTAGAATACAAGTCTAGCCAATTACTTTTCTTAACCCACTCGAGTAATTCTCTTGTATTCGATGGATCAAATACAAAGGAATAGTGAGAAAGCCAATGACGAATATCAGTATAATCTTCTTCTCCACCATATCGTTTAAAATTATGGTTTGTGAATTCACGTAAAGTAGAAGAAGTTATCAGCGATTTGGCAAGTTCATCTTCACTTACTCCTATAGTAGTTTTGGTAGGAGTAAAAGTGAGAAAATTCATGATATCTTGCTTATCTGCTGAGCGCAACCTTGCAAACATTTTTCTCTCTGAAAAAGAAAAGGTTTGTTTACTTTCAAATACAGCTTTTTGTAAATTTAGTACATTATGAAACAAGATGGCATAGTATATAGCCTTGTCATAGTCAGGAGTTTTAACAAATTGCCTGATAAGGGAGTTAGGATTTCCTATTCCATTATCAAATAATTGTTCAACTCCTATTTGAGCGTGGTTAATAGATATACCAGCAAAATTGCCAGTTTGCATTATCTCTTCTATTCGCCCAAAATCATGTAGTAAACCTACTATTGCGTATAATGCTAGTTCACGCTGAGAAAGCTCATATTTTATTGCATATTCCAGCATTAGATGTGCTATTCGGTATGTGTGAGCCAACTTGTGTGCAAGTAACACTTTTTTGTCGATATCCATTTTTAGACTTTTTATGTAATTTTCCAAAGCTGTTATTGTGGATATTACACTCAAAGGGTAGGAATCGTTATAGTGTACATTGTTATATACACAACGTTTTAACCGGATGCTTTCTTTAATGACCTCTGGAGATTCTAAAATTTTAAAATTCCGCATAATTCTACTCCTTTATCAAAAAATTATAACAATATGTTAACATAAAAAAAGAAAAAAGTCAAAAAATAAATCCAAATTATGTAAAAATTGGATTTATCTTTTTCCAGAAAAAACTGTGCACAATTTTTTCAATTTTTATTGTATAGTGCTTACCTTATTTTGAAATAGAATTTAATTTTTTTGCTAAATTAGATTTTTTTCTAGCAGCTGTATTCTTTACGATTACACCTTTTGTACAAGCTTGATCTATTTTTTTAGTAGCTACTGAAAATAATTTTGTAGCTTCTTCAGTATTTTTATTTTCTAAAGCTTCTTCAAATCTTTTTATAGCTGTTTTATATTCTGATTTTATCATGTTATTTCTAAGAGTTTTCTTTTCAATAACACTAACTCTTTTTATAGCAGATTTTATATTTGGCATATTTTGCACCTCCCTTAAGTAAATTAAAATATAACGCATACTATTATATCATGTAAATACAGGTTTGGCAATACTTTTTCAAATATAAAATGAACCTATAAAATTTTTTACCTACATATATTGCAAAATTAATAAATACAATATATAATAATTATACACTATAATAGATAAAACAAAATTTGGAAGGAGAGAATATTTATGAACATAAAAATAACAAGCAAAGAATTAGAGGCAACAGAAGCAATAAAAGATTATATTGAAAAAAAAGCAGAAAGATTAGTAAAATATTTTGGAGGAGAAATTGATGTTTATGCAACAATAAAAACAGAAGGAAGTGATAAAGTTGCAGAGCTAAACATTAAAGCAAATTCTGATGATTTTAGAGCAGTTACAGCACACAAAGATTTATATGCTGCTATAGATAAAGATATAGACATTTTAGAAGGACAAGTAAGAAAAATGAAAACTAAAAAAGATAAACAAAATATGACAGAATCTATTAGATTAAAAGAAGAAATTAAAGAATCAGATGCAGAAGTTACAGATGAAATTGTAAAAGTTTTATATTATGATATAAAACCAATGACACCAGAAGATGCTAAATTAAAATTACAAGAACAACCTCAAAATAAATTTTTAGCATTTATAGATATAGATACAGGAAAAACAAATGTAATTTATAGATTAAAAGATAATAAAAACTTTGGTTTAGTAGAGCCAGAGGCTTAATGTAAAATTAAAAGCAACCTTTTTAAATTAAAATCTAAAAAGGTTGCTTTTTTACGTGTAAGATAAGCAAATATATAAGTATAAAATACTATTAATATTTATTGCTTTAGATAGTCCAACGCAAAAACTATTTCATTTGATTTTCAGCTTGTTGTATTAACTTTCTAACCATTTGTCCACCTATTCTTCCTGCATCTCTAGCTGATATATCTCCATTATATCCTTGTTTTAAGTTAACACCAACTTCACTAGCTACCTCATATTTGAATTTGTCTAAAGCTTCTCTAGCTTCTGGAACAACTTTTGAATTGCTGTTTGAATATGCCATTATTATTCACCTCCTAGAATGTGAGAATTTATTTTTGTACTTTTGAAAAAGTATAAGTACTTTTTCATTAGATATATTGCTCAAATATGAAAAAAATAAACTGGAAATTTTTGAGAAAATATTGAATACAGAAAAATGAATGGTATAATATATATTCAAAAAGAAATAATACTTATAAAATAATCTAAATCCATTATAAAGGAGTAATAAAATGTATAAATTAATAGCAATTGATTTAGATGGTACTTTACTAAATTCTTATGGACAAATATCAGAAAAAAATAAAAAAACAATAGAAAAAGCTCAAAAGCAAAATATTGAAATTGTTTTATCCTCTGGAAGATCTACTAATTCTGTAAAAAATTTAGCAAATGAAATTGGCGGGAATCACTTTGTTATATGTGGTAATGGTTCTCTTATATATGATTTACAAAAAGAAGAAATAATATACGACAAATTTATTGAAAAGAAAAAAGCACTTCAAATTATAGAAATTTGTGAAAAAAATAGCATATATTATAATGTATATACTGAAAATATGGTTATTGCAAAAAACTTAAGTAATAATGTTTTATTTTATCATCAAGAAAATGCTAATAAACCAGAAAATAAGAAAACCAAAATAAATTTAGTAGACGATATATATAGTTATGTTAAAGATTTAAAAAATGAAAATATTTTAAAATTTACAATAAGTGATACAAGTAATATTATATTTAATAGTATAATAAAAAAGCTAAGAGAAATAAAAAATATAGATGTTTTAGATGTAGCACATATGTCTAGAAAATTAATAAAATCTGGAACAGAAGAAGTTTTACTAGAATATTTTTATACAGAAATTACTAGTAAAAATGTAGATAAATGGAATGCAATAAATTGGCTTATAAAAGAATTGGATATAAAGCAAGAAGAAGTTATGGCAATAGGAGATAATATAAATGATAAATTGATGATAGAAAATGCAGGAATAGGAATAGCAATGGGGAATAGTGCACCATATATAAAAAATATGGCTGATAGAGTTGTAGAAGATAATAATAATGATGGTGTAGCAACAGCAATAGAGTTTGCACTATCTTAATTATATAGAATATTTAAATAAAAAATGCACAAACTAAAAAAGGAGGTGCATTTTTTATGAAAGAAGATAGAAAAACATATAATGAAATAGAACAAAATGAATTAGAAAAAGATAATATTGGACATAATAGTGGGAAAATACATGCAGATAAAAACGAGAATATAGAAGATGTTACAAAATATGGTGAGTTTATATCTTCATATTTTGCATGGCTTACTCCAGAGAGACAAAAAAAGAGAGCAAAAGAAATAGATGACATGACTAAATAATAATGTAAATAGAATTTAGGTTATATAATATGCAAAAAATCGTATAACTTAAGTTCTATTTATAAATAAAAGCTTTCGTATAAAACTTGCAAGTAAATGTTATATATGTTATTATAATAGATAAAGGAGATGATTATTATGAACAGATTAAGTAAAATTCTTTTATTTATAATAATAATTTTATTAATTGCACTTGGAATAATGACATATTTATATTCAGAGTATAAAAATTCAAATGAAAAAGCTGTTTTAGAATTACACAATGCATATTCAGCAATTGAAAATTCAGGATTTAAAATTGAAAAACAGGAAAACAATACTTTTATTCTAGTTGAAAGAGAGATTCCTGTTAAAAGAGATGAAGTATAATAACATAATTAAAATTTGTAAAAATAAGGTACCCTAAAAAAGAGTACCTTATTTCCTTATTGTTGTATCATTTTTGCTTTGATGGATAAAATTAATGCAGAGTTTTATTGGTTTGAGAATTGTTTAATTGGTGGGTTTATTGGTAGGCCAGCAAGATGCTGTTCCAACTCCACTAGAACATCTAATTTGAATTTCATAGACGTCGCTACCACACCAAAAAACACGAGAATTACTATAACTAATAGCACTATTCTCTTGCCAAACTACATTACCATCTTTACCGAGCATCCGGATATGATTGGTAGGCGGTAATGTAGCATTTAAAGTGTTGACTTGTACATTGCAATTAAATCCACTAGTGGAAGTCGCAATTGTTGTCCACTTGCTTGAATATATTGCAATTCCACTAGATTCAAATATGCTAGAAAGCGGAGATATTGAATTCTCCAAAGCAATGTTTATATGTTCTTCCCGAATGGTTTCCTCAGCAGCGAGAGCATGAACACTAAGTGAAAGTGTTAAAGCTGCTACCGAGGTAATAGCAAGAATCTTTTGGCTAAATTTTTTCATAGTTTTACTCCTCGTATAATATATTTACAATCAATTTTATAAGTTTAATTTACATTAAATAAATGATTGTATAAGAAAAATTTAATGTAAATTAATAAAGGATTACTCTTTACATAATATTGTATAATATTATTGTATAGATTAATAAAAGGTCAATTCTTTTTTTCCTTGTTGTACCTTTTAGGTAACTTCTTAGAAAGACTGTTTCCTTACTTTTAGTTATTTACTTCTAACCCAGATGTTGTTCAAGATTTGGAATTACTATCGTAGCAAATAGGCTATATTCTTTTTCTTAGTTCTGATTAGTGCGAGGGTGTTGATATACTAATTGCTAGGGGTAATCCTTTATTAGTTTATATATTTAAGAATTGAAAGGTGGTGATTTACTATGAATGAACAACTTCAATCAACTCTTTTTGTTGGTATTGATGTTAGCTCTAAGTCTAACTATGTCTATGCTATGGATTTCTTTGCTAAAAAACTTTTATCTTTTTCTTGTTCTAACAACTTGCCAGGTGCTTCTGTTTTGATTACTAATCTTTGTAATTGTCTTAAAACAGAAAATTTGAAATATGTTGTTATTGCTATGGAATCTACTTCTTACTACAGTTTCCATATTTGCAACTATCTTTCTTCTTCACCTGACCTTGCTTGTTTTAAACCTAAAGTTTATTGCTTAAATCCTAAGGTAATCAAAGCTTACAGAGAATCTTTTATTTCTCTTGATAAGACTGATCCTTTAGATAGCATGGTTATTAGCGATTTTGCTCGTACTGGTAAAATTACTTCTTTACCTTTTCAAGGTTCTTCTTTCGTTGCTCTTCAGAGGCTTACTAGACAAAGATTACATATTGTGGAAAATTTAAATAGAGAAAAATCTTTTGCTTTATCTAATATCTTCCTTAAATTCAGTGAATTGGCTGTATTAGATAAAGATGAACAGCCTTTCTCTGATAAATTCGGTGCAACTTCTTCTGCTATTATTACTGAATTTTTAACTCCTGATGAAATTGCATCTATGCCTCTTGCAGATCTTATTAACTTCATTTGTGAAAAAGGTAAAAATCGTTTTTCTAATCCTGAATCTACTGCCAAACTTTTACAAAAAGCTTGTCGTGATTCTTATAGATTAGATAAAACTTTATATGACCCTTTAAATACTATTATCGCTGCTTCTTTTAATTGTATTTCTTCTTTAGAAAAACAAATTAAAGAATTGGACAAAGCTATTTTAAAGGCTGTTAAAGGCTTATCTAGTAACGAATATCAATGTCTACTTTCTATTAAAGGTATTGGTTCTGTTTTTGCTGCTCGGTATTATTGCTGAAATTGGCTTTATTTCTCGTTTCCCTAAAGAAGAGAAATTGGCTAAGTTCGCTGGACTTTGTTGGCGTAAACGTCAATCTGGAAAATTTACTGCCAACAATACTTTTATTACAAAAGCTGGCAACAAATATCTTCGTTACTATTTACTTGAAGCTACTGGAAGTGTTATACGTTCTAATGATGATTACAAAGCATTCTATCAAAAGAAGTTTAACGAAGTCAGTAGATTTCAACATAAAAGGGCACTCGCACTTACTGCACGTAAATTCGTAAGATTGATTTTTTCTATGCTACAGAAAAATCAACTTTACATCAGTACTCAAAAGGAGATGGTTAAGTTAACGTAATCTCATATACGCCATTGTAGCCACTTCCAGAAATTACCTGTCAAAAAAATACTTTTTCTGGAGGTTTATTAAGTATGCTCTTTTTATATTATCAATGTACAAAAAATTAAAAAAATTTTTAAATTTTATCTTGACATTTTACCAGATGTCTTTCT
>CAJFUM010000039.1 GCA_904420285.1 uncultured Clostridia bacterium
AGATTTGCAAGATTTGAAAAAGGTGAAGGATTAGAGAAAAAAGAAGAAAACTTTGCTGAAGAAGTTGCAAAACAAATAAATGGATAATTATAAAATTGTAATTTGATATAGAAAATATTTTAGAAAAAGGTATTTAAAAATAAGAATGTATCTACTTTTAAATACCTTTTTTGCACTCTGCTTGCCTAATATTTTTACAAAAATACTTTATTTAATAGATCTTTTTTGATATAATAATTCAGTAAAATAAAATATGGAGATGATAGAATGTTAATTAAAATTATTACATTCAATGTTGCACATGGTAGAGGATTAGATGGAAAAATAGATATTGAAAGACAGGCAGATTTTATTAATAAATTTAAACCAGATATTGTTTTTTTACAAGAAATAGATATGTATACTAAAAGAGCAGGAGAAAGAAACCAAATTAGAGAATTTAGTAAAAGAGTATTTTTGCCATATTCATCAATGGAAAGTAATATAACTCTGGAAGATGGATATTATGGAGATGGAATAATTAGTAGATTTCCAATTTCATTTTCAGTAAATTATTTAATGCCATTAACAGATTTACAACATGAACAAAGAGGAATATTATGTAATAGAATATGCTTACGGAACAGCAAAAATAAATCTATTTTCAGTGCATTTATCAACATATGAAGATGAAAGAATATTAGCTTGCAAAGAATTAAATAGAATAATAAGTAAAATCGACAAAGATGAGATAGTTATAGTTGGTGGAGACTTTAATGTAGGAGTAACTAGATTGGGAAAAGGACAATATACTTTTAAAGAGCAAAAAGAATATGAAGAATATAAAGTATTAAGCGAACATTTAACTAAATTACCAAATATAGAAGATACATGGTTTTCTAAACTAGGACAAGGTTGTATAGATACAATGTTTTATTCTAGTAATGCACAATTATTAAACTATAAAACAATAGATGTAGAAAATAAATCTGATCATAATGCTATTTATGCAGAATTTAATATATAGAAGAAAGGAATTAATTATATGGACAAGAAAACAAAAATAAAATTTAATGTATTAGCAATTTTCGTAATTATAATATTTTGTTTTGCTTTAACTCCAAGAACGTTACAAAATGATACTTACTATACTATTGCTATAGGAGAACATATAATAGAAAATGGAATTGACATGAAAGACCCATTTTCGTGGCATGAAAATTTACCATATACATATCCGCATTGGGCATATGATGTAGGTACTTACTTAATATATCAAGTGGGAGAAAATATAGGTTTAGGAGGATTTAATGCTATTTATATAGCTACTGTAATATTATCAATAACACTTGGATTAGTTATATATTATGCTTTAAATAAAATTTGCAAAAATCAATTAATATCATTCTTTATCACTCTAGGAATGATGTATTTACTAAAAAATTTCATTGCTGCAAGAGCACAATTAGTAACATACATACTATTTGTTTTAACAATATTATTTATAGAAAGATTTATAGAAACAAAAAAGAAGAGATATTTAGTAGGACTTGTAATTATCCCTATAATAATAGCCAATATACATTCAGCTGTTTGGCCATTTTACTTTGTATTGTACTTACCATATATTGTAGAATATTTAATAGCTTGGTTAACAGAGTCAGATTTCTATTATAAATTCTTAATTAGCAAGAATAAAAGAAAACTAAAAAAATTAACATTAAAGAACAAACCTAAAGAAGAAATAGATTTATTAACTACTAAAATAGAAAACTTACAAAAATATATGGAAAAAGCAGATTTAAAAAGAACCGAAAACAGAAAAAATCCATATAAAGTAATTTTAAGAAAAGAATCTTGTGTTAAATATTTAATTTTAATAATGATAATATGTATATTTACTGGATTATTAACTCCATTAGGAGATACTCCATATACATATTTGATAAAAACAACAGAAGGCAATACCATGGACAATATAAGTGAACATTTGCCTTTAACACTTATAAATGATTTATATACATTAACATTTATTGTACTTTTCTTATTAATATTAATATTTACAGATATAAAGATTAAATTAAGAGACCTATTTATGTTAGCAGGATTAACTCTTCTAGCGTTTATGTCGAGAAGACAAGTATCAATGTTTGTTTTAATTGGAGGTTTTATCTTTTCAAAACTATTAGTTGCATTAATAGATAAATATGATAAAGGAGGAACCGAGCAAGCAATTAAAGCAATAACTAGCATATGGGGCAAAATAATTACTATACTTTTAGGAATATTATTAAGTTTTACACTTTATAAAGGAAAAATGAATACTCCAATAGTTAGTCAAAGTACATATCCTGTTGAAGCATGTAATTATATTCTAGACAATGTAGATATAGAAAATATGAGAATATTTAATGAATATAATTATGGAAGCTATATGTTATATAGAGGGATTCCAGTATTTATAGATTCCAGAGCAGATTTATATACTCCGGAATTTAATGGAACAAAAAATGAAAAGGGAGAATATGAAGGTAGAGATATTTTTTCTGATTATATAAATACTACTAATATATCTACATATTATGAAAATATATTTGACAAATATGATATAACTCATCTATTAATACGTAAAAATTCAAAGTTAAATATGTTAATAACAAAAAATTCAGAAAATTATAAAGAATTATATAGTGATAATAATTTTGTTTTCTATGAAAGGGAAGCCTAAACATAAAGGAGAATAAATTGTGGAAAATATAATCGTAAATGAAGAAGATTTGCGTTTAGATACCTACATTTCTAGCAAATACGAAAATCTTTCTAGAACAATGATACAAAAATTAATAGAAGATGGAAATGTATTAGTAAATGATAAACCAAAAAAAATTTCATATAAAATTAAAATGGGGGATAATATAAAAATATATTTTCCAGAAGCAAAAGAGGTGGATATAAAACCACAAGAAATACCACTAGAAATCATATATGAAGATAATGATATAATTGTTGTAAATAAACCAAAGGGTCTAGTGGTTCATCCTGCAAATGGTAATCCAGATGGAACTTTAGTTAATGCAATAATGGCTTTATGCAAAAATAGTTTATCTGGAATAGGGGGAGAAATTAGACCTGGGATAGTTCATCGATTGGATAAAGATACTTCTGGTTTATTAATTGTAGCTAAAAATGACTTGGCTCATATAAATTTGAGTAATCAAATAAAAGAAAGGCAAGTAAAAAAGATATATATAGCTTTAGTAAGAGGAATAATAAAAGAAGATTATGCAACAATAAATATGCCTATAGGAAGAAGCACTGTAGATAGAAAAAAAATGGCTGTTAGAAAAGATGGAAAAGAAGCTATAACACATTTTAAAGTTTTAAAAAGGTATAAAAACTATACTTTATTAGAAATTAAAATAGATACTGGAAGAACACATCAAATTAGGGTACATATGGCAGAAATCGGACATCCTGTAGTAGGAGATATGGTATATTCAAATGGTAAAAATGAATTTGATGTTAAAGGACAAATGCTACATGCCAAAAGTTTAGATTTTAAACATCCTATTACGGGAAAAGAAATGCACTTAGAAGCGGAAGTTCCAGAATATTTTAAAGAAGTATTAAAAAAGCTAGAAAGGGATTATGAATAAATAGAAAATGGAAGAAATTAGATTACAAAAATTTTTAGCCAATAAAGGAATTTGCTCTAGGAGAAAAGCAGAAGAATATATATTAAATGGAGATATAGCTGTTAACGGCAAAATAATAAATGAACTCGGAACCAAAATAAATCCAGAAAAAGATGTAGTAAAATTTAAAGGGAATATAATAGAAAACAACCCTAAAAAAGTATATATATTGTTAAATAAGCCTATTGGATATGTTACAACTACAAAAGATCAATTTCGGTAGGAATGCTGTAGTGGATTTAGTTAAGGTACCAGAAAAAGTATTACCTGTAGGAAGATTAGATATGTATACTTCAGGAGCTATTATACTTACTAATGATGGCGAATTTATATATAAAATAACCCATCCTAAATACGAAATAGAAAAAACATATAATGTAACTTTAAATGGAATTATCTCATCAAAAGAAATAGAAGAATTAAAAAATGGAGTGAAAATCGAGGATTATATATCTGGAAAAGCCAAAGTAAGAATTTTAAAATTAGATAAGGAAAAAAATTTATCAAGAATTGAAATTACAATACATGAAGGAAAAAATAGAGAAGTTAGAAAAATGTGTAATGCAATAGGTAAAAAAGTACTTGCACTGCATCGTAGCAGAATAGGAGATATAGATGTTAAAGATCTAAAAATAGGAGAATGGAGATTTTTAAAAGAAAAAGAAGTTGAAAAATTAATGAAAAACTAGTTTTACAAAAAAAGCTTAATATGATACAATATACATGTATTATAATTTAGTTTATTTAAGAGGAGAGATATATATGGTAGAAGATAATGAAATTAAAGCTGTAGTTTCACCTTTTGCAGTAAGAGAAGGAGAAATAAAGACATTTGATGGGAAAGATGGATATGTATCCATGAATCAAATTATTCATAAAATAAATATAGGCCATATAAATGATTTACATTTTAAAATTTTAGAAATTGTAAATGAATTTGAATTTATTACATCAAGACAATTATATCAAATATTACAATGGAAGAATATAGAGATAGCTTCTCAAGATAAATTAAATAACAAATTAGAACAATTAATAAAATCTAAAATTTTAACTAGATATTATTTCAAAGGTGAAGATGGAAAAGGAATATATAGGATATACTGTTTAGAAAAAATGGGAAAATATTTGCTTAATTCTAGAGGAATTGAATGCAAATGGCAACCAACAGATAACACTAAACCAGTACCAATGATAAAAAAGAGATTAGCAGGAAATCAGACTATACTAGCATATTTAAGGAAAGTTAAAGCATTTGACTCTTATACAGTAAAACCAGCTATAAATGCCAAGCAAACAGGAAAAATATTTAAAGCTACAGGAGGAAGTGTAAAACTTACAAAAAATAATAAATCTATAGAATTTTTATTTGAAGTTATTAGAAGAGAAGAAGAATGGGAAAAAAAGCTGGTAGAGAGAATGAGATTATATAATGACTTTTACAGTAATTTTCTTCCAGGAGATTCTGGATTTAGTTCAATGCCACAACTAATTTTTATTTGTGAAGATGAAAAACATATGGCAGAATCTTTTAAAACAATAGTATTAAATAAAGTTGAAATAGAAAAAATACATATGTATTTCTCTACTGATTTAAGACAAAATGAAGAAAGTTTAGACAAAACATTAGTAGAATTTAAATTAGAAGATGGAAAGTACAGAATGGAAAATGTCGAAGTTAAATTGCTAGGAATTTAAAAAATCATTGTTGCAAATAAAATTCTATTATAGAAAAATATAACGATGCATTCAATAAAACTTTCTTTTTTGGAAATAATATGATATAATAATATTATAATCGAAAAGGAGAGTTTTTATTATGTTAGGAGAAAAAATAAAAAAATATAGAGAAGAAAAGAAAATGACGCAAGTAGAAGTGGCAGAAGTATTAGGAGTAAAGCCAGCTACAATATCTAAATACGAGGCTGGAACTTTAGAACCTAATATCGAGTCATTAAAAAAATTAGCTGAACTATTTGGAGTTTCAGTTGATGAATTATTAAAAGAAGATGAATTTGATATTTCTAAAATAAATGTATTAGAAGTCTTAAGAGAGCAAAAAGAAATGAGATTAAAAGGAAATTTATATCATAATACACAAATAATTTTTGCATATAATACAAACCACATTGAGGGAAGCAAACTAACAGAAGATCAAACAAGATACATTTATGAAACAAATACTTTATTGACAGAAAAAGAACCGATTATAAATTTAGATGATATTATTGAAACTGCTAATCATTTTAAATTAGTTGATTATATGCTAGATGTAGCAAAGGAAGAACTAACAGAAGATATCATTAAAGAATTTCATAAAATATTGAAAGAAGGAACATCAGATAGTAGAAAAGATTGGTTTAATATTGGGGATTATAAGAAGTTATCAAATGAAGCAGGAAATATGAAAACATCATTACCTAAAAATGTACAAAAAGACATGGTAAAGCTAATGCAGTGGTATAATACATTAGGAAAAACAACAATAGAAGATATAATAGAATTTCATTATAGATTTGAGTGTATACATCCATTTCAAGATGGAAATGGGAGAGTAGGTAGAATGATTTTGTTTAAAGAATGTTTAAAAAATAATATTATTCCATTTATTATATTAGATAAATATAAGTTATTTTATTATAGAGGGCTAAAAGAATATAAAAATGAAAAAGGATATTTAATAGACACATGTTTAAATGCACAAGATCAATATATAAGACTAATAGAATATTTTTTGAAATAAATCTCCTAAATAGAATTTTAAACAAAAAAATAAAGTCCCACAAATTATTTGTGAGACTTTATTTTTTTATTAATCATCATTATTATTTTTTCTGTTTAAATCAAAGATAATAGCATCATCATTGTCTAAGAAATATTTAGCATCTGTACTATCTGTTTTTATTGGATCATTCTGATTATCAATATCTACATTATCATTGCTTGCTGTAGCAGCTGCAAAATTTCCTCTAATCTTATTACTAAAAGAACTTTTCTTAGGAACTTCTGAAGCAATTCCATTAGTAAACTTTTCAAAATTGAATTCTTTTAGCTTCTTAGGTTCCTTATATTTAGATTCTAAGAAATCAATTTTTCCTTTGGCAACATAACTTTTTCCTTTACTATCTTTAACTTTAAAGATTATTTGTTTTGCTTTAAGGGACATTATTTTACCAGCTGTATAATTAGGTTTCCATTTGAATTCTATACTAGAGTATTTTGTATCATATCCATAATTGTCTTTTTCAGAATTAGTTTCATAACTATTACCCCAAGTCCATTCTCTTTTATCTTGTAATTCTGTTTGCCACCATTGTACATCTTCTGGTAAAGCATTTCCAAAAATTACTTTGTTTACACAGTTGGCCAAAATTTCATCTTTGAAATTTCCTCTATCATCTGCAAGTTGAGATAATGTTTGAGCAGATAAAATATTTCCAACTTTATACTTTCTATATACAGTAAATATTGGCTCTATTGCTTTGCATAAGAATTCTGGAAAATCATCAATGTATAAGAAATGGGGTATTCTTGTATTATCATTTCCAGGTCTTGAAAGAACAGATTGTTGCATTAAAAGTAAGAAAAATATTCCAAATGCTTTATGTGCATTAGATCCTAAATCACCTCTTCTAGTACAAACAAAAGTTACTTCTCCATTAGCTAGTGCTTTATCAAATTCTAAGTTATTATTTCTATTACATAAAATATTTTTTACACCTGGATATCTTAGCAAATTATCCAATTCAGCAGAAGCAGTGTAAATAGATTGTTTTGTATTTGTAGTGTCTTTTCCATCTACATAGAAATTGTTTTCGAAATATTTAATAAGAATTTTGTATTTATCAGCTAATTCGGGTATGGTTTTCATCTCATTACACATTTCTTCTACTAATGAAAAATCATTCATCATATTTAACATATCTTCTAAATTTGGTAAATCTCCATCATGTAATCTTGGATACATTTCTTTTAATAGTATTGATAAATTCTCAATTATTTGAATAGAAGTATTTTCTCTATATGCTCTTAATAAATCTGGTCTACTATTAGCATATAATCCTTTTAAAACAGCTGAAATTGCAATACCGGTTTTTATAGGGTCTTCATAAACAAATGGGTTCATACCAGGTGAAGAAGAATTATTAGGATCAATTAAATTAACTTTAATTTTATAATTTTTTGCTACTCCTAACATATTTCCAATAGAATCATAATCAGCAGAAAGATATGTTAGACCAAAATCTCGATATATATATTTGCCTCCTGCAGAGCTTAGTATCATTTTTTTCATATAAGCTTTATATAAATCTTCCTTATCTGGATTTGGAGTTAGCATATTCAATGAAAAATTTTCATTTAAATAGGTATTACCATATGGACAATTTAATGAAGCAATACCAGTTCTTAATGCAGTATATCCCATTTCTTTAGCGATTTCTTTAAAAAAGTATTTTCTATCTAAATCTCTTGCAATCATTGGTTCATATATCATTGTAGTTTTTCCAGAACCAGAAACACCAACAACTAATAAAGATTCTAGCCTTTTAGTTTCAGGAATTATAACTTTTTCTCCAGACTCTGAATCTACACAAAGCATAACTTCACATGAGTATTTACCTACATCCTTAGCTTTGCCTGCAAGGCTAATTCCACCATAATCAAATATAGAATCTTTTAAATCCTTAGTATCATTAATTGTAAATGTAAGCCATTTGAATACTTTATAAAATGTTACAATTGGTATATATAAAGAAATAGCTGTAAATGCTGGCCTAAATAAATTATAATATTCACTTACAATTTCGGCATAATTAGGTACAGAAAGAATAAGTCCCCAAGCAAGAGAATTTAACCCCTGTACAACAAAAGATATAATTAAAATATACAAACATATAACATATGTATTAAAAAACCTTAATTTATCAACATCTGCTTTAACGAATTTAGAACTAAATGAACAATAAAAAGCAAAGACTAAAGCAGCAAATGCTAAAGTATATTCTATTGGTCCCCAATAAGAATACGAAACTCCAGTAAAAATCATAAACATTAATTCTACTAATCTATCAACTATTACATATGCTGAAATTAAAGTAAGAATATATGTAACAAAAGTATTTCTATCAGTTTTTAAAAACTTAAGGAATTTATCTATATATTTCAAAAATTTCACCACTTTCAAAAATTAAAATAATACATATATATTATCTTATAAAATGCCAAAAAATACAATACTTTTTACAAAAAAAATGCGAAATTTCAATATTATTTTACTATATTATTAGCAGAATAATTAAATAAATATATGACCAACAAATTTAATTATGAATTGAATAAAAATAAATTTATAGAATAGTATTAAATATGAAAAAATTAAATAAATCAAAATTAAAAAAATCTAGTTTTGCAAAAAATATATTTATTCTATTAGTTGCACATATTTTAATAAAAATTATAGGAATAATTAATAAAATATATTTAACTAATAGAAATGGATTTGGTGATGAAGGAAATGCAATATATTCTAGTGCATTTCAAATATATGCATTGTTCTTAACAATTTGCTCTATAGGAATACCAAATGCTGTTTCAAAATTAGTTTCTGAAAGGTTAGCAATTGGAGATAGTAAAGGGGCACATAAAATATTTAAAATAGCAATAATTACCTTTGGATTTGTTGGTTTTTTATGTTCTATTATTTTATTTACTTGTGCACACAATATTTCATATAACTGGTTTCAAATACCAGAAGCTGAACTTAGTCTACTAGCATTATCACCATCAATATTCTTTGTATCTATAACTGCAGTTATAAAAGGATATTTCAATGGAAGAGAAAATTTACAAGTAGGAGCTAATTCTCAAACAATAGAACAAATATTTAGAACAATAATGACAATAATATTAATAGAATTTATAGCACACAATACAGGGTTAGATACTAAAATTATGGCAGCAGGAGCAGCAGTTTCGACAACATTGTCAGAAATTATTTGCTTTACTTATCTATTTAAATACTATAAAAGCGTAAGAAAAGAGATAGCCAATGAAATAAAAAGAGGTTTAAACTATAAATATAGAGGAATAAGAAAAACAATATCGGATATATTATCAGTATCTATACCAATGTCTATAGGACCAATTTTAGGTAGTATAAATAAAAATATAGATTCCATGACAATTGTAAGAGGATTAAAGAACTTTATGACAGAAACACAATCAAAATTGGAATATGGTATCTTGAGTGGAAAAATTGATACTCTAGTAGCATTTCCTCTATCATTTAATGCAGCTTTTACTAGTACATTAATTCCAATGGTATCAGCTGCAAATGCAAATAAAAACTTTGAACCAATAAAAAAGAAAATAAAATTCTCAATGTTAATTGCAATACTAATAGGAATACCAAGTACAATAGGAATGATTGTTTTTGCAAAACCAATATTAGAATTATTATTCCCTAACCAACCATCTGGAACATTTTTGTTACAAATAAGTTCTATTTCTATTACATTCCTAATGTTAAGCCAAAATATTAATTCCATATTACATGGATTAGGAAAAGTAATGATTCCAACATTATCATTGGCAGTCGGATTAATTATAAAATTAGGATTAAATATTTTTTTAGTACCAATAAATCCAAAAGAGTTTGTACTAGGAGGAATAAATGGCGCAGCTTTTGCAACAGTTGTATCACATATAATGGTGTGCATAATATCATATTGCATATTAAAAAAATACATAAAAATAAATATAGGTTTAAAAGAAGTTCTAAAGGTTATATTAGCAACTGTAATGATGGCAATATGCATGTTATTCATTTATAACAATCTTTTAGGAATATTTTCTAAAAAATTGTGCATAATATTAGCAATAATATTAGCAGTAATAATTTATATATTATTGATTCTAATATTAAAGATATTCTCAAAAGACGAAATAGAGATGGTTCCTTATGGTTCTAAGATTTATTTTGTTTTAAAAAAACTAAAAATTCACAAATAAATTTAAAAAAATGTAGGAATATGCAATTTTTAATAAAAAAAAGAAGGATTTTAGTGAAGTTTGGAGAATATTGATAGTAGTAGATAGCGTTTACAGTCTACATATGAAAATCTTATAGGAGGTAATGAAAATGAACAAATCAGAATTAATCGCAGCTATCGCAGCTAAAACAGGAGC
>CAJFUM010000040.1 GCA_904420285.1 uncultured Clostridia bacterium
ATGAATAATAAATTTTATAAAAGCAAGTGATTTGATAATTACTTGCTTTTATGTTATGGTATAATCAAACACACAAATTACAATAAATATAACAGACTAGAAAATAATTAGAAAAGAACTATCTAATATATTGAAAAACACCACTATTTAATAGACTACTACTCAAAGAAATTACTTCATCAAGAGGTAGTTTCTTTTTTGTTGCAATCCACCATCTCTATATCTCTGTTGTATTGGAAGTGATATTTGCTCATATATGTCTGGTCAGCTAATAAATAAATTTTTAAATTTATAAGGAGAAGAAAAACTAAAATGCCTATATTTAGAAAAATAAGAGATTCTTTCATTAATGTTAAAAATCCACCTGCAAGTACAGCAGTTGAAATAAATTCACTAGCAATGCCCTATTTATTAATTGAAGTGGAAGCAATAGCTGTTGTTGATAAATAATTTTTTGATATATTAAGTGTAATTTGTTAGAGGGTAGAAATGAAAAAAATAATAGAAAGTTTCTGGCGTAGAGGAAATGACTGTGTTATAGAAATTATATTATAAGTTATACACAAATTTTCAAAGCAGGTAATTAATATAATTATCTGCTTTGTCTTTGTTATAGGGATAAATCTAACTAATAATTTATTAGGAAAAATAATAAGATAAATTTATTTTAAAAAAATTAAAAAAAGTGCTTGACTTAAAGTCTACTTTAACTTATATAATAATTCAAAATGAATTGTTAATATGGTTTGAAAGGAGGGAAAAAATGTCTTATTCTATTAAACAAGTAGCTGATATGATGGGAGCAACTACATCTACACTTCGTTATTATGATCAAGAAGGTCTATTACCAAATGTAACAAGAATTAATGGCAGAAGGGTTTTTGAAGATATAGATTTCAAATGGTTAAGAGTTTTAAATTGTTTAAAAAAGACTAATATGCCAATAAAAAAGATAAAAGAATATTGCATACTCGCACAAAAAGGAGATTCTACTCTTGAAAAAAGATATGATTTAATAAAAGAACAAAAACAAAATATATTATCTCAAATAGAACAATTAAAATATTACCTTAAAGAAGTAGAATATAAAGAATGGTATTATGAAACTGCAATAAAAGAAGGAACTGAAAAAAATATCTTAGCCAAAATGATTGATAATCCAACATTTGAAAATGATAAAATTCCAAAAAATAAACCTAAGAGGAGGTAAGATTCTTATGAATAAAAAATTTATATTTTTAATAATTGTACTTATTATACTTCTTGTTTGCTTGAGTGCATTTTTTATAATTAATAACAAATCTGAAAACACCAACAATAATACAAATTTAATAAATAATAATGAAAATAGTAATAATAGTTTATCAGAAAATGAACTTAATTCAAATAAAAGGATTGCTATTGTTTATTTTTCTGCAACAGGTACAACAAAAGAAGTAGCAGGTTATATAAAAGAAGCGACAGATGGAGAATTATTTGAAATAATGCCAAAAGAAGAGTACACATTAGATGATTTAGATTATAATAATGATGAATGTCGAGCTAATATTGAACAGAATGATGACAATGCAAGACCAGAAATAGAAAATAATATAGATATTAGCAATTATGATGTTGTATTTTTAGGTTATCCTATATGGTGGGGAACACTTCCTAGAATAATACAAACATTTGTCGAAAGTACGGATTTAGAAGGAAAAACAGTAATTCCATTTTGTACATCTGGAGGTTCTGGAATTAGTACAAGCGAAAATGTATTACATTCGTATGATTATAATATAAATTGGATTGAAGGTAAAAGATTGATAAGAAATGAAACCGAAGTAATAAATTGGGTTAACAGTTTAGAATATTAATAAGGAGGTATAATGTTATGGAAAATAAAATTAATTATGGGGAAATGACAGATATTGATATAAAAAAAGAGAATATTGTATTAACAGAAGAATGGGATAAAGTATTTCCTAAAAATGAAAATGTAAATCACAAAAAAGTTACATTTGTAAATCATTTTGGAATAACACTTGTAGCAGACCAATACGAGCCAAAGAATTATGAAAGTAAACTTTCAGCAATAGCAGTATGTGGCCCATACAGTGCTGTTAAAGAACAAGTTTCAGGAAGATATGCACAAGAGATGGCAGCTAGAGGTTTTTTAGCTATAGCTTTTGATCCATCATATTATGGAGAATCAGGAGGATTACCTCGTTATATGAACTCAATAGATCATTGTGTGGAAGATTATCAAGCAGCAGTTGACTATTTATCAAATTTAGAAAATGTTGATAAAGAAAAAATAGGAATTATAGGAATTTGTGGTTGGGGTGGATATGCACTTCAAACAGCCTCATTAGATACAAGAATAAAGGCAACAGTAACTTCTACAATGTATGATATGAGCAGAGTTACAGCATTTGGATATAATGATATAAATGATGAAGATGCAAGGTATGAAGCTCGCAAGGCATATAATAATGCAAGAACGGAAGATTATAAAAATAAAAAATATACATTAGTTGGTGGAAATCCAAATCCTGAAGATTTACTAGAAGACGCTCCACAATTTTTAAAAGATTATGTTGCATTTTATAAAGGTCGTGGATACCATAAAAGATCGTTAGGTTCAAATAATGGATTTTCATATAGTTCATTAAGTTCACTTATGAATACAAAAATGTTAGATTATACTAATGAAATTCGTAGTAGCGTTTTAATGATACATGGAGAAAAAGCACATTCTTGTTATTTTAGTAAAGATGCTTATAAGAAAATGATAGAAAACGGAAAATATAATGACAACAAAGAACTTATGATAATTCCAAATGCAGTACATTGTGATTTATATGATAATTTAGATGTAATTCCATTTGATAAAATAGAAATATTTTTTAAAGAAAACTTTAAATAGACTCATTAGATAAAGGAGAATAAAATTATATTACTTTCAATTATGGACATATCTTTTTGGGGATAAGGTTAGTTAATTCTAATCTTATTTTTTTATAATATTTTTCTATTTCACCTCATAAATTTTAATGAGGTGAAATAGATGCAAGAAAAAGAAATAACAAAAGAGAAGGTGGAAAAAAAGAAAGATTTTAATATAATTGTAACTTATGCTAAAAATGGAAAAAGTTTTAGGCAAATTGCAGAAAGTATCATATTAAGAAAAATGGATGAAATATAGCTAAATTTTTTTCTGGACTTTAATAGGAAAAAGTAAATGTGATAGAAGTTTAGGCATAGATAATTACAAAGGAAGGAGGAAAGTTGGAGCAAAATACCTTTGATAATAAAGGTTATACAGTAGCTTTATATATGAGATTAAGTAAAGATGATGATGATAAAGAAGAAAGTGAAAGTATAACAAATCAAAGAAAGATACTAAAAGCATTTGCTAAAGAAAACAATTATAAAGTATATGATGAATATATAGATGATGGATATAGTGGTACAAATTTTAACAGACCAGACTTTAAAAGAATGATAAAAGATATTAATTCTGGAAAAATTAATATGGTTATAACAAAAAATTTGGCGAGATTAGGTAGAGATTATATTGAAACAGGAAGATATATAGAAACTTTTTTTCCAGAACACGAAGTAAGATATATAGCGATATTAGATGATGTTGATACATATTTAGATAAAAATTGTGATACGGTTGCTTTTAAAAATATAATGAACGACTTTTATGCTAAAGAAACGTCAAAAAATATAAAAAAAACAAAAAATAGAAAAAAGCAGGAAGGATTTTATTACACAAGTTATGCTCCATTTGGATACAAAAAGATTGATAAATCTGGAAAACTAGAAATTGATGAGGTTGCAGCAGATGTTGTTAAGAGAATATTTAAAGAATTTCTAGGAGGAAAAGGTACATATCAGATAGCTGTATTACTTAACAAAGAGGAAGTTGAAACTCCAGGATTATATATGAATATGATAGGCGTGGTAAATAATCAAACAGGAACAACTAATACTTGGAGGCATACTACTATAAAAAGAATTTTAACGAATCCTATTTATATAGGAACAGTAGTTCAAAATAAAAGAAAAAAGATAAGTTATAAAAGTAAAAAAATGGTGGCACTTCCCAAAAGTCAGAATGTAATTACAAAACATCATCATCCAGCAATTATAGATATAGAAACATGGAACATGGTTCAAGCAAAATTTGAAAATAATGAAGGAGAAAAAATAAAAGAAGAAGATCCTTTATTAAAGCCATTGTTATATTGTTATCATTGCCATAATAAATTACAAGTAATAAAAAAGCAAGATAAATATAAGGACAAATTTACAACTAGAAGATATGTAATTTGTGGTACAGCAACTAGAAAAGTGTCAAACAAAACTTGTTATAAACAATATATAAATTATGATAAGTTAGAAGAAAAAGTATTAGAAAAAATATCAAATACTTTTGAAGAATATATAACATCTAATGCTTTTAGTAATGAAGAATTATTAGAGAATTTAATAAAATCTAAAAGTAACAAAGGAAAATTAGAAGAAAAACTAAAGCAAATAAATGATCAACTAAGCAATACAAATAAAAAAATTAGCACATTATATAATGATAAATTAAATGGTCTAATAGAAGAGCAAGATTTTATTGCTTTTTCTGAAAATATGATACGAGAAAGACATAAGTTAGAAGACTTACAACAAAAAACGCAAGATGAAATTGATGAATTTGATAAAAATTATGATGTTAAAAACATTGAATTAAAGTTAAAGAAAACAATAAAAAGAATAATAGATAATAAGGAACTAAAAAAAGAAGATTTGCAACAATTAGTAAATACGATTGAAATAGATAAAGATAAAAATGTACTTATACACTTTAATTTTTATGAATTAAGATGCCTAGGAGGCTATTTCAATTATGGTGATTCAAAAAATAAGCAAGACATCAATTCGAAATGTTGCAATATATTTGAGATTAAGTAAAGACGATGGAGATAGAGAAGAAAGTGAAAGTATATCTAACCAAAGAGCTATTATTCTCGATTACATAAAAAATAATTTTAATTATGAAAAATATTATGAATATGTAGATGATGGAGTATCAGGGGCAACTTTTAATAGACCAGGTTTTAAAAAAATGATAACAGAATTAAAAATAAATAAAATAGATTTAGTAATTACCAAAAACTTGGCTAGATTTGCTAGAAATTATATAGATGCAGGAGATTATATTGAAAAATTGTTCCCTGATAATAATATTAGATATATTGCTATTTTAGATGGGATAGATAATTTTGAGGATAGGGTTGCAAATGAGTTCGCACCAATAAAGGGAGTTTTTAATGAATTATTTTGTAAAGAAACTTCAAAAAGTGTGAAAAAAACTAAAAGAAAGAAAATGCAAGATGGAATATATAGTTGCAATACAGCTCCTTATGGTTACAAAAAAGATTCAGATAATCCAAGTAAATTAGTTATAGATAAAGAAGCTAGTAAAATAGTAAAAAGAATTTTTGAGTTAAGTTTAAAAGGAAAAACAGCAAAAGAAATAGCAGATATATTTAATAAAGAAGAACTTTTAACTCCATCTGAATATTTAAAAATAAGAGGCTTGGAAAATAGAACGAAAAAAATGTGGACAAGAACTATGGTTTTTAGGATATTAGCAAATGAAGTATATACAGGTAGATGTGTAAGAGGGAAAACTCAGAATATTAGTTACAAAAGTAAAAAAAGAATTTATATAAAGAGAAATGAACAGATAAAAACAGAAAATACACATGAAGCAATTATTGATATTGACCTTTTTAATAGTGTTCATAAACAAAACAAGTTTGGAAAGGTATACAATAACGAAATTCAAAAAATAACTACTAAATTTGATGATTATATGTATTGTGGAATTTGTGGTAAAAAAATGGCAAAAAGAAGATCAAGAAATTATTTGAATATTCATTGTCCAGAAAGAAATGAAAGTGATTTATTGTGTTCTAACAAAGAATTATATAAATATGAAGATTTAGAAAAAATAATAATCAAGAATATTGAAAAAAATTTTGAGGATTATTTTAGAAAAAATAATTTAACTCCAAGTCTGATAAGAAAATACAATGATATGAAAATAAAAGATATAGATGATGAATTAAAAATATTAAATAAAGATTTAGGAATATTAAAATTTAAAATATCAAAGTTATATAGTGATAGATTACAAGAGTCTATATCTGAAGAAACTTATAAAAATAAGTACAAAGATTTAACAGATAAGAGAACAGAACTAAAGGAAACGATTAAAAAATTAGAAGAAGATAAAGACAGACTAAATAGTGAAAATAAAAATGCAGTTAAGATAAAACAAATAAAAAAGATATTAAAAAACATAAATAAAGATACTTTATCTATGGAAGATGTTGGAGAATTAATAGAAAAAATTAATGTATTTGAAAACAATATTCATATATTTTATAAATTCGAAAATATGCCATCAAAAATTATTTCCTGCAAAAATTGAACACTCTATGACTGTACTGTAGCAATGGCCAATTATTTATGTGGAAGCCAAGAAGCTTTTGTAGATAAAATGAATGAACGAGCTAAAGAATTAGGAATGAATGATACTACATTTAAAAATTGTCATGGAATTGATGAAGATGGTCATTTGACTTCTGCATATGATATAGCTTTAATGTCTAGGGAACTTTTAAATAATCATCCTACTATTTTAAATTATACAACTATATGGATGGATACTTTAAGAAATGGAGAATCTGAACTAGTTAATACAAATAAATTAATAAGAAATTATAAAGGAGCAACAGGATTAAAAACAGGCTCTACCTCAGTTGCATTATATAATTTATCTGCAAGTGCTACAAGAGATGGTTTATCATTAATAGCAGTTATAATGAGGGCTCCAACTACAAAGATTCGTTTTGCAGAAGCTCAAAAATTATTGGATTATGGATTTAGCAATTTTTCGTATAAAAGTTTAGGAAATAAGGGAGATGTTATAAAAGAAGCAAATGTAACTAAAGGTGTATTTTCAAAAGTAAATTTAGTTTTAGAAAATGATGTTGGAGCATTAATAAAAAAGGGAGAAGATAAAAATATAGAGCAAATTATTAATTTAGAAGAAAATTTAACAGCACCAATAGAAGAAGGCCAAAAGGTTGGAGAAGTAATTTACAATTTGAATGGAAAAGAAGTAGGTAGATCCAATATTGTATCAGAAAAAACAATAGAAAAGAAAACATTTTTTAGTATTGCTTCATTCATCTATAGAAATTGGTTTACAATGCTAAGAAGTTAAAATGTTACAGAAAAGTTACACAAATATTACAGTTATATTACAAATACCTAAAAGCTATTGAAATAAAAAAGCAAATAGTATAAAATGAATTATATGTAAATAATTAAATAAGAAAACATGTTTTATAAAGTAATGTAAAATATTTAGAAAGAAAGCAAAGGAGAAAAGAAAAAATGAAACAAATCGTTGAGGCTGTAAGAGAGAGAGAGAGAGACTGGCCAATGAAACAAAAAAATAGGCAAAAAAGGTTGCCATAAAATAGATAAAAAATAAAGAAATCATAA
>CAJFUM010000041.1 GCA_904420285.1 uncultured Clostridia bacterium
TTATACAACAAAAAATGGCCCTATAAAATAGCCATTGTATAAAAAATCACTCTTTTTATACTGTCTATTTTATAGGTACCATTTTAATTTGTACATACATCTTTTTTTATCTTAGTTTATTTTAAATTTCTAATAGCTTCTATTCTATCATCTATAGAAGGATGAGTAGAAAGTAAGCTTGTTTTTTTCCTTTTGCCATCCTTTAAATTAGCTTTAAAAGGACTTACAATATACATATGAGCTGTAGAATTATTTGCAGTTTTTAATTCATTTGGGTCAGAATCTAATTTTTGAAGAGCAGATATTAATCCATCTGGGTTTCTAGTAAGTTCTACTGCACTTGCATCAGCTAAATATTCTCTACGTCTAGATAAAGCAAGTTGCATCAATTGACCGAATATAGGAGCTAGTATTAAACAAAGTAATCCAATTAGCATAAGTATTGGGTTTCCTTTTTCGTCATTATCTCTTCCTCTGCCCCAGAATAAGGCTCTACTTACCCAGTCTGCCAAAATTACAATAAATCCAACCATAACACTAACAACACAAGAAAGACGTATATCGTAATTTTTAATATGTGATAATTCGTGAGCAACTACTCCCTCTAATTCATAATAATCTAATTTGGCTAATAACCCTGTTGTAACACATATAACTGAATTTTGAGGATTTCTACCTGTTGCAAATGCATTTGGTTGTGGATCATCAACTACATATAATCTAGGTCTATATTGCAATCCAGATGATACCATTAACCCATCTAAAATATTATTTAATTTTTCTTCTTGCTCTGGAGTTGCCTCACGAGCTCTGTTAATTGAAAGTACAATTTTATCGCTATAATAATATGAAGCCCAAGAAGTACCTATTGCAAAAACTAAAGCAATTACAATAGAAACTACACCTAAATCAAAAGCCATACATATATAATATACTATAAGAGTAATAACCAATAAAAATATTCCAACTATTACACCTGTTTTTATTTTATTATTTCGTATATCTTCATACATAAATAATACCATTCCTTTTAGATAAATTTTTAAAGAAAATGCCACATATTGTGGCACTATTAAATTATTGTGTTATTTATTAAAATCAACTTTTACATTTTTTCTAATTTCTGCTGTTTCTACTTCAAATAAATCTTCTTCTGTAAAATGAAACATAGAAGCAATTATATTTGAAGGGAAAACTTGTAACTTAGTGTTATATCTAGTTACAGTATCATTATAGAATTGTCTTGAATATGAAATTTTATTTTCAGTATTCGTTAATTCTGTTTGTAATTCAGAAAAGTTTTGATTTGCTTTTAAATCTGGATAATTCTCAGCAACTGCCATTATTGTTTTTAAAGATTCAGATAATTGGTTATCTAAGTTAGATTTTTCTGCAACTGTTTTAGCATTTGCCCATGAAGAACGTAAATCTGCAATTTTAGTTAAAACGTCTGATTCATGTTCCATATAACCTTTTACTGTTTCAACTAAATTTGGTATTAAATCAAATCTTCTCTGTAATTGGACATCAATTTGACTCCAAGCGTTTTTTACTCTTAATCTCATTGTAACTAAACTATTATATAATGCAATAAATGCGATTATAATAATTGCTACAATAATTAAAATAATCCACCACATGAAAAATTCCTCCTTTTTATGAATTTTATATAATAATAACATACTATTAACTATTATACAACAATAGTATGAAATATATGTGAATTTTTAGTAATATTTTTAGTACAAGCAGCATATAATAGTAATATAGAGACTTTGAGGACTTTGTCCAAAATTTGACAGAAAAATTTATATATGTTATAATAGAGTTGTTGCTTTTAAAGGAGGGAACAAATTTCAAATGAAAAATGATGATAAAGCGTCTATATCGCTGAGAAAAATAGTATGTATTAGTATTATACTTATATTTATACTAAGCATTGGCGTAATGGCGGGAAATGTCAAAGTAAGAAATGTTAAAATAGTCCTATCTAGTGGATATGAAATGGATGTTTTAACAACAAAAACTAGTGTAAAAGATATTTTAGATGAAAATCATATTGTTTTATTAGAAAACGAAAAAGTAACACCAGATACAAGCAAAGAAATATCTGATAATAACACAATTATTATTTCTGATGAATCTGAAGAAGTTGAAATATCTGAAAATGTAGAAAAATCTACAGATGTATCAGCAGATGACGTTCTTAATAATTATTCTAAAATTGTAGAAAAAATAGTTGTGGAAAAAGAAAAAATACCATATGAGACAATTACAAAGAATTTAGCAACAGGAAGCGGAGCAAAGCAAGATAGAGTAGTGCAAAATGGTAAAGATGGTATTAGAGAAGTAACTTATAAAGTTAAATATCAAAATGGAAAAGAAATAGAAAAAACTAAAATTGAATCAAAGGTTATAAAAGAACCTGTAGATAAAATTATAGAAGTTAGAACAAAACAAGTTACAACTAGAGGTGGCACAAGAACAACATATAACGGAGGAAAATGGACATATTCATCTAGTGAATTGGATTTATTATGTGCTATAACTGCACAAGAATGTAGTTCTAGTTATACAGGTGCATTAGCTGTTATTACAACAGCATGTAATAGAACTAAAAGTAGTAGTTGGAGAAAATATGGTTCAGACCCATTAAGCCAATACCAAGCTCCAAACCAATTCTGTTACTCAATAGATAATCACTGGAGAAAAAGATTAAACGGAAACTATCCATCATATGTAAAACAAGCTGTTTTAGATGCTTTAAACGGAAAAAGAAACCATAATTATTTATCATTTAGAGCAGCAGGATACCATTCTGGTGAAATAATTGGTGGAAACGTATACTTTAATTCATTATAATAAAGAGAATTAAAAATAGAATATTAAATATATAGCAGAATAGAATAAATAGATAATAAAAAAGCTGAAGTAGAAAATTTTAAAGTTTTCTGCCTCAGTTTTTTTATTTTCTATTTATAGATGAGATATGTTACAAATAAGTATTAATACAGATGTTGATTGTGATACTAAGATTATTTATATTAATGTTGACAACGAAAAATGTTACAGAATTATTACAGAAATATTACAGTTTAATTACAAATAACAAAATATATTGAAAATGAAATACGGATAGTGTAAAATAAACACATACAATTGGCAATAAGAATAAATAGCCAAAAGAATAAAAAGCACATAAAAACAGCAAAGAGAAAATAAAGAGGACAAAGGAGAAATATGAAAATGGAGGAAAACGTTGAGGCTGTAAGAGAGAGAGAGAGAGAGAGACTGGCCAATGAAACAAAAAAATAGGCAAAAAAGGTTGCCATAAAATAGATAAAAAATAAAGAAATCATAA
>CAJFUM010000042.1 GCA_904420285.1 uncultured Clostridia bacterium
AAAAATCGAGGTAACAGGAGATAAAGCAGGAAGGAAAGGAACCGGCACATTAGCAAATCAAATAACAACAAAAGTAGGAGGAGCAGATGGAGGCCTAGTAACAGGAAATATTGTAGCAAGCACACCAACATGGAGTAGTGGAGAAGCAAGCATAACATTAACAACGAATACGGGACTAAAGATACAGTATCAAAAAAATAGTATAAGTGGAAGTTGGACAACAATATCTAGTGGAGGAAAAGTAACAGGATTAAAACACAATGATACAGTATATGCAAGATTATGGGACGGAAACAATGCAGGAGATTATGGAAGCGTAAGTATAATAGATAATATAGCACCAACAGTAAGCATAAGTACAAGTAATTTAACATATAACAGCGTAAAATTGACAGTAACAGCAAGTGATGAACAAAGTGGACTAGCAACAAGTGGAACATATAAATATTACTTAGGAAGTACACTAAAAACAACAAGTAGAAGCAGTAGTTATACATTTACAGGATTAACAGCAAATACATCATATACATTAAAAGTAATAGTAACAGATAAAGCAGGAAAAACGACGGAAAAGAGTACAACAATAAAAACAGCAGTTCCACCAGAATATGTAGATAGTGTATTACCATCAGTACCAGAATTGGCAGCAGGAATGACGCCAGTAAAATGGAACGGAAGTAATTGGATAAAGACAACAAAAACAGATAGTGAATGGTATGATTATGCAAATAAAGAGTGGGCAAATGTAGTACTAGGAGATGCAACATTTAGTGGAAATATATTAGATGAAAGTAAGCCATATAGTATGCTAGTATGGATACCAAGATATGCATATAAAATAACAAGTGGATGGCATTCAAGCACAACAGGAACAATAGATGTAATATTTATAGATGAAAATAATAAATCAAAGAGTGGAACAACATATAATGGAACATATGATGGAGAGACAGGAATATATAGCAATTATGTAGTACACCCAGCATTTAACTATGGTAATAGTAATGAGAACAAATTAAGAGGACTATGGGTAGGAAAATATGAAACAAGTAATACAGACTGTACAACAAGTTCATCAAGTGGAGAATATAATGGAACAGATAAAACAATACAAATAAAAGCAGGAGTAACAAGTTGGAGAGAAATAACAGTAAGTAACATATATACAGTATGTACACAAATGAATAAAAGTGGAAATCCATATGGATTAAGTACAAGTGATAGTGTAGTTGACCCACATATGATGAAAAATACAGAATGGGGAGCAGTAGCATATTTAAGTAAAAGTAAATATGGAAAAGAGACAGAAGAAGTATGGATAAACCCAAACAGTAAGTATATAACAGGAGAGGCAGGAAGTAGTGTAAGTGCAAGTAGTACAACATCAACAAATAATTATAAAAGTACAAATGGCCAAAAAGCAAGCACAACAGGAAATACAACCGGAGTGTATGATATGAGTGGAGGAGCCTGGGAATATGTAGCATCATATCTAAATAATGGAGATAGGGGTCTACAGGATAATGGCAAAAATCTAGTAAATGCAGAAGCAAGATATAAATATGTATATCGTGTTGGAAAAGACGATATTTATACAGATAAGTATAACTATGAAGAAGCAAGGAGTAAATACGGAGATGCAGTATATGAAATATCTAGTGGTAGCGGTATAGGCTTGGCGTGGTATTTAGATGAATCTGTTATGCCTAGAGGTGGCAATCCATTTTTTGGACGAGGTAATGATTGTGAGAGTAATAATAGTGCAGGAGTGTTTAGCTTTGATTCTTTTACAGGTTATGCCGGCAACAATTCTTTCCGCGTAGTAGTTCCAGTACTTTAGTGCTCTAAATTATCGAACTTGTCAATATTTATGAGAAGCTTTCCATAAAACTTTTTATCGGAAGAAAAGTTAGAGGTTGTATAATATGGCGTGGTGCGACCGTGGGAGGTTGTAAAGTTTAATGGGGGGAAATCCTATCTGAAAATATTTTAACCAAATAATCAGTAACGAGTCTTAGAGACTAGCAATAATGCTAGTCTCTAAGCGTAGACAGGTAGGTATTAGGGTTAGTATAGAGGAACTAGATGGAAAGAAAGCAACGGAATTAGATGGCGTAACAAAAGCAGAATATGAAGAATGTACTATAAAATTACAATTGTTAGATTATGAAATATATTATGATATAAAAAGTAAAAAAGAGGAATAATAGGGAAATATAAAATAATTAATTTTTAAAGAGAAATTTATGACTTTTTTTCGATAAAAAACTATTGCAAATATTTATTTTTATTGTTATGATATAGGGGTAAATTATTAGGATAAATTAAAAAACTAATTTATAAAAGTGAATACTAATTGATTACGCCATATATGGACAAAAGGAGAATAAAAATGATTGAGTTTAGAAATGTAAGCAAAAAATATGATACAGGTACAGAAGCTGTTCATAATGCAAATTTTAAAATTGATAAAGGAGAGTTTGCTTTTTTAGTTGGTAGTTCTGGCTCAGGAAAATCTACTTTAATAAAACTTATTTTAAAAGAGGAAGAACCAACATCAGGACATATTATAATAAATGGAAAAGATACAACATTTTTAAAACCTAAAAGAGTTCCATTTTTAAGAAGGAGTATGGGAGTGGTATTCCAAGATTTTAGACTATTGCCAGATAGAACAGTTTATGATAATGTTGCTTATGCAATGTATATTGTAAGGTCTACACCAAAGCATATTAGAAGACAAGTACCAATGGTTTTATCATTAGTAGGATTAAGTGATAAAGCTAAGGTGTATCCAAGTGAATTATCTGGAGGAGAACAACAAAGAGTAGCTTTAGCAAGAGCTTTAGTTAATAATCCATCAATGATTATTGCAGATGAACCTACAGGAAACCTAGATCCAGATACAGCATGGGAAATTATGAGTTTATTAAAAGATATAAATGCAAGAGGAACAACAGTAGTTGTAGCAACACACGCTAAAGATATTGTTGATAGAATGAAAAAAAGAGTTATTCAAATAGAAAAAGGCAATATAATAAGAGATGATAAAAAAGGTGGGTATGATAGTGAAATATAGTATTTTTGGTTATTTGATAGGAGAAGGGTTTAGGAACTTTTTTAAAAATAAGAAATCAACTGCAGCATCATTAATTATTATGTGTGCTACAATGTTTATATTTGGTATATTTTTCTTAATTGGTGAAAATGTAAATTATATAATAGAACAAGTACAATCTCAACAAGCGATGCAAGTCTTCATTAAAGAAGATACTACTAAAGAACAAGAAGAAGCATTAAAACAAAAAATTACAGCAATTCCATATGTAAATACAATAGAATATATTTCAAAAGAAGATGCTTTAACTGATGTTAAAGGATGGTCTACAGAAATAGGAAATATATTGGGGGATATTACTGCTGATGGATATAATCCATTTAAGGCTTCATATGTAATTACTTTAACAGATTTAACAAAAAGTGAAGAAGTAGAAAAACAGATTACAGGCTTTGAGGAAGTTGATAGTGTACAAGCAGGAAATAAAACTATAAATACTTTAGTAAAAATAGCAAATGGAATAAGAACAGCAACTGGAGTAATTTTAATTTTACTAATTTTAATTTCGGTATTTATTATTGCAAATACTATAAAACTTACTGTTCATGCAAGAAGAAAAGAAATATCTATTATGAAATATGTAGGAGCTACAAATGGTTTTATAAGGTGGCCATTTATGGTAGAAGGTATAATAATAGGAGTAATTTCAGCTATTATCTCAATAATAATTTTAGGGTTTGCATATGATTTTATTGCAGACAAATTAGTTATTAGCATCTCTGCTACTTTACCATTAACTTTATTAACATTTTCTGATATGTTTAGTATGTTATTAACTATTTACATAATAATGGGAATTGGAATTGGTGCTATAGGAAGTGCAATTTCAATGAGAAAATATTTGGATGTATAAAACTTTGTGATAAAGTAAATTATATAAAGGAGAGATTCTTATGATAAAAAAAATAGTATCTATAATTTTAGTATTAGTTTTAGTGAGTATGTACTCATTAACTAGTATAGCTGCAAGTGTATCTGATTTAGAAGACAAAAAACAAGATGTTGAAGAAGAAAAAGAAAGAGTAACAGAAGAGAAAAATAATGTATTAGATGAAATAAGTGAACTAAATGTTCAAATTTCAAATTATGAAAATGAAATAGAAGAATTAAATAATAAAATAGATGATTTAGAAAATTCTATTTCTAAAAAAGAAAAAGAAATAAAAGAATTAGAAGAAGAAACAGCTGAAAGAGAGGAATTACTAGTAAATAGATTAGTAACAATGTATGAAAAAGGAAAAACAAGTTACTTAGATGTATTATTAGCATCTGAGAGTATTACTTCATTTCTTTCAACTTATTATAGAATTGAAGAATTAGCTGAAGCTGATCAGGGAATAATAGATTCTATAATAGACAAGAAGGAAGAAGCAGAAACTACAAAACAAGAATTAGATAAAGAAAAAAATGAAATTGATTTATCAAAAGCAGAAGTTGAGAGTAAAACACAAAGTTTACAAAATGCTAAGAAAACAAAACAAGCTAAAGTAAGTAGCTTATCTTCTGAAGAAAAAGAATTGCAAGAAAAGATTGATGAATTTGAAAGTCAAATAGAAAAAGCAAAAGAAGCAGAAGCTCAAAGGGAAAATCAATATGAATATGAAGGAAGTTTTGAAGGTGTTTTAAGTTGGCCTTTATCTTCTAGCTCACCAAATTATAATTGGATTTCTTCATATTTTGGACCAAGACCATCACCTACAGCAGGAGCATCTTCAAACCATGGAGCAATTGATATACCAGTAAATTATCAACCAGTATATTCAGCTGCAAGTGGAAGAGTAGTTAGTGCGGGATGGATGAGCGGTTATGGAAATTACATAGAAATAGATCATGGTAATGGATATTATACAGCATATGGACATTTATCATCATTTAATGTTTCAGCAGGACAAACTGTTTCTAGAGGTCAACAAATAGCTGTATCTGGAAATACAGGTGTATCAACAGGTCCTCACTTACATTTCGAAGTATATATTGGAGGATTAAGTTTAAATTATAGAGTGGATCCATTACAATATACATCACATCCACCACTATATTCTTTGTAATAAATAGGAAAGGAAGGCAAATATGAAAAGTAAGATAATTGTTTTAATATTAATAATTGTATTATTACAGTGCTTTTGCATTTTTGCCTTTGCTGAAAATAATATTAGTAATACAGTTGAAAATACTGTTACAAATAATTTGGATGCGCAAAAACAAGATGTTGAAAATAAAATAGAAGATACTAATGTTAAATTGGAATATGTACAAAGTGAATTAACAGGTACTTTAATGGAAATACAAGAAATTGAAGATAAAGTACTTTCATATGAAAAAGAAGTAAATGAATTAGGAACTAAAATGGACAATTTACAATCTTCTATAAATGAAGCAACATATAATTTAGAATTAGCATCACAAGATTATGAAGAAAAAAAGAGGATTTTAGTTAATAGATTAGTAACTATTTATGAAAGTGGAGATGTAACTTATTTAGACATCTTATTAAACTCCAGAGATTTAACAGATTTTATTTCGAGATATTATATTATTGAAGAAATTACAGAATATGATAATAGACTAGTAAATGAAGTAAAAACACAGAAAGAAAATATTGAAATTACAAAACAAAAATTAGAAAATGAACAAGCAGAAATAAAAATTATAAAAGCAAGAAGAGAACAAACATCTATTGTTCTTAACAATATGAAAACTCTGCAACAAAGTTATGTTACCAAGCTATCTGATGCAGAAAAGAAATTGCAAGAGCAGATTACAGCATATAAAAGAGAACAGGCAGAGATAGAAGCAAAAATTTTAGAGGCTACTAATGGAATTGATGCAGACATACAATATACTGGAGGAGAAATGTTGTGGCCAGTAGCTAAGAGTGGAACAGTAATTACTTCTGGATATGGTATAAGAGAACATCCTATACAAGGTATAGTAAAATCTCACACCGGTATAGATATAGGAAATGCGCCTACAGGTACTCCAGTAGTGGCGGCAGCAGATGGAATTGTAACATATGCTGGTTGGCTAGGGGGATATGGAAATTGTGTTATGATAAATCATGGAGATGGAATAGTTACTTTGTATGGACATGGAAGTAAAATAAGAACATCAGTTAATCAAACTGTAAAACAAGGAGATATCATTTTAGAAGTAGGTTCTACAGGAAATTCAACAGGTCCACATTTACATTTTGAAGTAAGAGTTAATGGTAATTATGCAAATCCATTAAACTTTGTAAAAATACCATAATATTAGAATTATATGAGATTGTCAAAAAAGGCAATCTCATATAAATGATATTAGATGCATATGTATTAATATTATATTAGGAAGGAATTGATAGTACATGAATTCAAATAAAGCACAAAATGTTTATAAGATTATAATGCTTATAATAATTACAGCTTTAATATCTTCATTGGTAACTGTAATAGTTTTAAATGATAAATTTACACAATTTGGAGATGTAAAAGAAATTGCAGATGGTGATGGAGTTAGTGGTATAGAAGCTACACTTGCTAGAATTAGAACAATGTTAGAAGATGAATATTTAGGCGAATTAGATGATGAGCAAATGATAGAAATGGCAATAAAAGGATATGTGGCAGGTGTTGGAGATGAATATACAGAATATTATACTCCAGAAGAAATGAGTGCAGAATATGATACTGCAGTTGGAAATTATGTTGGTATAGGCATATATATGGTTGTTAATTACAAAGATGGAACTATAACAGTAGTAGAACCAATGGAAGGTTCACCAGCAGAAGCTGCGGGTATTAAAGAAGGAGATATTATTACAAAAGTTGAAGGAGTAGAAATTACTAAAGATAATGTAAACGACATGTCTAATAAAATAAAAGGAGAAGAAGGAACTAAAGTTAAATTAGTTGTAAAAAGTGGTAGTGAGGAAAGAGAAGTAGAAGTAGAAAGGAAAAGAATAGAAGTAAGCCATATTGAAACTAAAATGCTTCAAAATAATATAGGATATATACAAATATCGGATTTTGATGGAGGAGCAGCTAAGGAATTTAAAGAAAAATATGAAGCATTAAAATCAGATGGAGCAACATCTTTAATTATAGATATAAGAAATAATGGTGGAGGAGTTGTTGATGAAGCTATAGACATATTAGAAATGATATGTGATAAAGGAAGCGTGCTTTTAATTGAAAAAGATAAAAAGGGAAATGAAACTATTACTAAATCAAAAGAAAATCCTATAATAGATATGCCAATTGTAGTTCTAACAAATGAATATTCTGCAAGTGCATCAGAGATTTTTGCAGGTGCTCTAAAAGATTATAATAAAGCAACTATTATTGGTACTAAAACATATGGAAAAGGTGTTATTCAATCTCTAATAAGATTATCTGATGGTAGTGGTATTAAAATAACTACAGAAGAATACTGTACTCCAAATAGAAATCAGATAAATAAAGTTGGAATAGAGCCAGATATTGAAGTAGAATTACCAGAGGATATAGAGGAACTAAAAGAAGAAAATGATACTCAACTACAAAGAGCTATAGATGAATTAGTGTGAAAAGTTAATTTTCACACTATTCTAAAAAATAAAATATAAAATTAGCAGATGTATTGGATAAAATAAATATAAAAAATATTTTATTTTTCTACCTTGCATTCCATTGTATAGGCTTATAAATATTATAGGAAAAATTGTAAATATGCCTAGTGCAAGTTGAGAATAATCAAAATTAGTTATTATAAATCTCAAAATATATTTTATTGAGCAGAGTAGTATAAAACTAATTATCATTAAATATTTCTTGTTTTTAAAAATATAGAAAGAAAATACAACTAAAACTCCCCACATTCCATAATCTGTATTTAATATTTCTGCAATAAATGAGATTAAGATAACTATAACAATACCGAATAATTTATCAATAGGAAATTTGTACTTTTGGTTTTTAAATATTTTAATAATATAATCATATAGATAAATACTTAGTAATCCTAAAAATAAAGTAAAAAATATATTTAATGATAAAAGACTATTTCCTAAAAACTTATTGGAAAATAGCATAAATGGAATTTGAGATATAATAGCAAATAATCCTAATCTTATAAAATATTTTTTTATATTTTTAGTATGAGTAAAACCTTCGCTTATTTGAAAAGCAAATATTGGAAAAGCAAATCTACCAATCAAATTCATGTAACTAAAATGTTTAAAAAATGCATCACCAAAATGATCAAATAACATGGAGATTAATGCAATAGTTTTTAATGCAAAGCTAGTCATTTTTCGATATCCTTTCATATGTAATTTATAAAATAATATCATAATAATGAAATATATGTAAAGTTTTAAATAATAATATAAGAAAAAACAAAGGGGAAAAGTTTTGAAAGATACAAATATAAAATGGAATAAAAAAATTAATTTAACAGGAATTTTAAGAAATAAAATAGTACAAGTTATTCTGAATTTAATTTTTGGAATATCAGTTGCAAGTTTATCATTAATTCTAATAAAAGATGAAGTAGAAAATTATGTGTATATAATTATTTCAGTATTATCATTTATTATTGCTGAGATAATGGCATTTAAATTTAAATTTTTAAAAGAAATATACAAAAATTATAGTAGTGTTAGATTATTTGTAAGTATAATATTAGGTTTGGTTACAATCTATACTATTTACAAGAATATACAAGAATATGAAAATTTTCCTAAACTTCAAATTTTTGTTTTATTTGCAATACCAGCAGTAATTATATTCTTATACTGGTTTTATACAAAACTTACATATTATGTTAAAAAATATTTAAAAAGTATGGATAAAGTGGAAAAATATTTTTTAACAATATCTACTGCAATTTTAACTATAGTAATTATTTTTATATATAATATGACTAATGTATTTCATTATGGAAGACTTAATTCAAAATACTACGATTATGATATAATCCATATTTATGGAGCACAAAACAATGATATATACAATGCTGTTATGAAAAATGTATATGATAACATGAATTATGATATTTTATATACTACAGATACGGCACTTTTAACATATCTGGATGTATATAGTAATGTAGATGCAAAAGAAAATGATATAAGACAACCATTGTTTGGACTATTTTCAATTCCATTTTCTGTTGTTCCAAAAGGAATATCATATATGTTTCCAAAAAGTGAAACTATTTATCCAGTATTTTTAGCAATAGTGCAAGGTATACTAGCTTTATTTTCATTTACTTTAATAGCTAGATTGATGAAACTAAAAGGAATTACCAAAGTACTGTTTTTAATATTTATAACAGTTTCATTCCCAACATTGCTATTTTTATTGAATTTAGAACAATATTTAATGGCATTTTTCTATTTAATTGTGTTTATCTACATGTCTGTTAATAACATAAAGGATAAAGATATAGCATATATTATGGCTACTGGAAGTATGCTTACAACAGGAATTTTATTTCCACTACTTATTAAAAAAGATAATTTAAAAGAAGCTTTAAAAGAGTTATTTTTTACCTTTTTAAAGTGTATGGCAATTTTTATTATATCTGCAAGAATAGTATTATTCTTTCCACAAGAAATTAATAACCAACTAGGAACAATTAAGGAATTTTCTACTGCTGGTGAAAATGAAAGTAGTTTTAGTATGTATACTAATTTTGCTAAAAACCTAATTATTTTTTCAGATTTAGAAGAAATAAGTAATGTTTTTGCTGGAAAAATTTATGGAAGAGAAGATATAAGTTTTAGATTAACAGGTAGATGTCCTGCAATAAGAGCAGTAGGAACTGAAAACTTTAGTATACTAGGAATGAGTATAATTATTTTAGCAATATTAGGTTTTATATTAAATAGAAAAGATAAATTCATACAAATTTCTTTTACTTGGGCTTTATTTTCATTTGTGTTATTATACATTATTGGATGGGGAATGCCAGAAAATGGACTTATGCTATATACTTTCTATTTTTCATGGGCATTTATATGCTTAATATTCAAGTTTATAGAAAAGCTATTTATAAAATTTCCTAAAATAAAGAATTGTATATATTCTTTATTAATATTAGGAATAATCCCAATTAACCTACACGGAATAATACAATTAATATTATTTGGAATTAAATATTACAATTAAATTTGTACTTGCATTTTATGTAAAGATATGATAATATAATATACATTAATAAAATAAATGTTATAATAAAGGACAAGACAATAATACAATATTTTACAGAGAGCCAAGTTAGCTGAGAATTGGCAAATCAATTATATTTTTGTTATCACCTTTTAGCAGCTTTTTTGAATAGAAATTTATTAAATAATTTTCTTATTAAATTAAGCCGTGTTCCTTGCGTTAAAAGGAAAATGAGAGAAAAGAAAAGTATCCTTCTATAAAGGAAAAATTCTTTTAAAATAGGTGGTACCACGGAAAAAAGCTATTTCGTCCTAAAACGATAATAGCTTTTTTGTTTTATTAGGAGGTTATAATATGAGTGAAGAAAAGAAAGATTACGGAAAAACATTAAATTTACCTAGTACAGATTTTCCAATGAGAGCAAATCTGCCAGAAAGAGAGCCACAAGTTCAAAAAGAAATTTTTGAGAATGGGTTATATGAAAAAATATTAAAGAAAAATGAAGGGCATGATACATTTGTTTTACATGATGGACCTCCATATGCAAATGGAGAAATACATGCAGGACATGCTTTAAATAAAATTTTAAAAGATACTATAGTTAGATATAAATCATTAAAAGGGTTTTATTCTCCATATGTTCCTGGTTATGATACACACGGAATGCCAACAGAAAAAAAAGCTATAGAAAAATTAGGGTTAGATAGAAATAAAATACCAGTTACTACTTTTAGAAACACTTGCAAAGAATTTACAAGTAAATATAAAGATATGCAAACAGAAGGATTTAAAAGATTAGGAGTTCTTGGAGATTGGGAGCATCCTTATGTAACATATGATCCTAAAATGGAAGCAAGACAAATTGGAATCTTTGGAGATATGTATAAAAAAGGATATATATATAAAGGATTAAAACCAGTATATTGGTGTACAGATTGTGAAACTGCACTTGCTGAAGCGGAAATAGAATACAAAGATGTAACAGGTTCTTCAATATATGTTAAATTCCCAGTAAATAATTCAAAGGGAAAATTTGATATAGAAAATACTTATATAGTAATTTGGACAACAACTCCTTGGACACTTCCTGGAAATTTAGCTATAACTATAGGAGAAGATTTTGATTATAGCATTGTTGATATAGGAAAAGAAAAATACATTATTGCTACAGAGTTAGTAAAAAAAGTAATGGAAATAGCAGAAATAAAAGAATATAAAGAAATACAAAAATTTAAAGGAAAAGAATTAGAAGGTATTACTTGTAAACATCCATTTTTAGATAGAGATTCAGTAGTAATTTTAGGAAGTGAAGATACAGTAGATGTAGAATTAACAGAGGGTACAGGTGCTGTTCATACTGCTCCAGGATATGGTAAAGAAGACTATTTAGCTGGTTTAAAAAATGGATTAGATATAGTAGTTACAGTAGATGAAAAAGGTCATCAAACAGAAGGTGCAGGACAATTTGCAGGAATGTTTTATGCAAAATCTAATAAAGAAATTACAAAATGGCTTTTAGAAAATGGATATTTATTAAAAGAAACACAAATATCACACTCATATCCACATTGTTGGAGATGTAAAAAGCCTGTAATTTATAGAGCTACTGATCAATGGTTTGCTTCAATAGATGGCTTTAGACAAAAAGCGTTAGATGCAATTAAAGGAGTAAAATGGATTCCAGAATGGGGAGAAGAAAGAATTGCAAGCATGGTACGAGATAGAAATGATTGGTGTATTTCAAGACAACGTACTTGGGGAGTACCATTACCAATATTCTATTGTGAAGAATGCAAAGAACCATATGTTAAAGAAGAATCAATTAAGAAAATACAAGATATTTTTAGAGAAAAAGGCTCAAATGCATGGTATGATATGACAGAAGAAGAACTAATGCCAAATGGAGCAAAATGCGAAAAATGTGGTTGTACACACTTTAAAAAAGAAACAGATATAATGGATGTTTGGTTTGACTCTGGTTCAACTCATCAAAGTGTGTTAGTAGAAAGAGGAATACCATATCCAGCTGATTTATACTTGGAGGGAAATGACCAATATAGAGGCTGGTTCCAATCTTCATTATTAACATCTGTTGCAACTAATGGAATTGCACCATATAAACAAGTATTAACACATGGATTTGTTACAGATGGACAAGGAAGAAAAATGTCTAAGAGCTTAGGCAATGGAGTAGCACCACAAGATGTAGCAAATAAATATGGAGCAGATATTTTAAGATTATGGGCATTATCTGCAGATTACACTGGAGAAGTAAGTCTTTCTGATGATATTCTAAAACAAATTTCAGAAGTATATAGAAAAATAAGAAATACAGCTAGATATATATTAGGAAATACAAGTGATTATAATCCAGATGAGCAAGTACCTTATGAACAACTATTAGAAATAGATAAATGGGCATTAACTAGATTAAATAAACTAATAAAAAATGTAACTCAAAATTATGATAATTACAATTTTAGCAATTGTTACCATGCTATAAATCAATTTTGTGTAATAGATATGAGTAATTTTTATTTAGACATTATAAAAGATAGATTATATACAAATAAAAAGAACTCAATTCAAAGAAAAGCAGCTCAGACTACAATGTATATAATATTGGATTCTTTAGTTAAAATTCTAGCACCAATGATACCTTTTACAGCAGAAGAAATATGGAAAGCAATGATTCATAAAAATGGAGAAAAGGTTGAAAGTGTAATGCTTACAGATTTCCCAGAAATAAATGCAAAATATGATAATAAAGAATTATCTGAAAAATGGGAAAAAATAATAAAACTAAAAGATATTGTTGCTAAAGAATTAGAAAATGCAAGAATTGAAAAAATAATTGGTCATTCATTAAATGCAAAAGTTACACTATTTGCAGAAAATGAACAATATAAATTCTTAATGGATAATAAAGAATTATTGCAAAGTGTATTTATTGTATCTGCATTAGACATTAAAGAAAATGAAAGAAAAGATGAAATTAAATTAGGTGTAAAAGTAGAGCAAGCTCCAGGAGAAAAATGTGAAAGATGTTGGATGTATTCAGAAACTGTAGGAGAAAATAAAAAGCATCCTACAATATGCCATAGATGTTGTGAAAATTTAGAAGAATAACATTTTATGAAGGGAAGGTTATGAGCAATAGAGTAAAAAAGTTTTTAAAAACTATTATTTGTTTAATAGCATTAATAATAATTATTGTAATAGGCAAAAACATTTATTGTAAATACAACTTTTATGATTATACAAAAGCAGTTCGTGAAGGAGGGAAAACCTCCTTTACTAGAGATACAAATATAAAATATTCTAAAATGGATAGCTATAAAATTGATAATAGTGATTTTAATGATGCAATGTTCTATAAAAAAGTAAAAGTAACTCCTAATACAGCATATAAAGTAACATGTATGGTTAAAACAGAAAATGTACAAAACAAAGAGAAAAAATATATTGGAGGAGCCCAAATTTCAATTAATAATTCTACAGAATGTTCTGAAGCAATATCTGGAACTAATGATTGGACAAAACTTGTATTTATGTTTAATTCTAATAGTAGAGAAAGTGTAGAGGTAGGATTTAGATTAGGTGGATATGATGAATTAAGCAAAGGAACAGCTTGGTTTTCAGATTTTACTATAGAAGAAAGTGAGTTAAACCAAGATAATAATTGGAACATGGCCTGTTTTATAATAAAAAATATAGATATAGATGTTAATAATAAAAATATAAAACTAGAAATGTCGGAAGATGATATAAATACTATATATGAAAATATGAAAAGACTAAAAAAAGAAATAAATGATCTTAGTGGAAATAATATGTCTATATCGTATGATGTAATAGAAATAGATAAGCCTCTAAAAAGTATCTCATATGATAAAGAAAATGAATATTATGTTGGACCAATTGATGCAAAAGAATTAATAGATAATTATGTAAAAAAAGACGAGTATGATTATATTTATGTTGCTGTTAGATTAGGAGATTTAAATAAAAGTAGTGAAGTATTAGTTCATGATTGGATAGGCCTTCGGTTCAATGGAATATAATCAAATAGGATTTTCAAATATAAGAATGCCAGATGATAGAGATAGTAGAATTTATAAATACTCTATTTTCAATAGATTTCCAGAAGAAGTTTTTGTACACGAATTTTTACATACATTAGAAAGAAATGAAAAAGAAAATGGAAATGAAATTGCAAGTTTACATGATTATAAATTATATGGATATGAAGAAGAAAGATATATTGGATTAAAAAATTGGTATAAAGATTATATGCAAAATACTATTGAAAATGGTAAAAATTTAGGACTAACTAAATTTGCTTATACATCTCAACCAATACATGAGAATGATTTTACTAATATAACAAAATTAAATAATTTTGATGAGCCAGAAAATTTAATAGGAGAAATAGGAACTATTATAGATAGAATAAAAATTTTAATTTCGTCATGTATAGAAAAAATTAAAGCAATATAATATTAAAAATATGGTTTAAAGGAAGAGGAATAAAAAATGCAAGTATCAGAATTTAACTATAACTTACCAGAAGAATTAATAGCACAAGTGCCAATAAAAAATAGAGATGAATCAAGATTAATGATTTTAGATAGAGCAAATAAAACAATAGAACATAAAATATTTAAAGATATCATTGATTATTTAGAACCAGGAGATTGTTTAGTTAGAAATAATACAAGAGTAATTCCAGCCAGAATATATGGAAAAAAAGAAACTGGTGCAAATGTAGAATTTTTACTTTTAAATAATATAGAAGGAGATATTTGGGAAAGTATAGTAAGACCTGGAAATAAATTGCATGTAGGTTCAAAAGTTATTTTTGGAGATGGAATATTAAAAGCAGAAATATTAGAAATAATGCCAGGAGGAACTAGAAAAGTTAAATTCGAATATGCTGGAATTTTTAATGAAATATTGGACAAGATAGGCCTAATGCCTCTACCACCATATATACATGAAACTTTAAAAGATAATGAAAGATATCAAACAGTATATGCAAAATATGATGGATCAGCAGCAGCTCCAACTGCAGGGCTTCATTTTACACCAGAATTATTAGATAAAATAGAAAAAAAAGGAGTAAAAATAGCTAATGTTACATTGCATGTGGGAATTGGTACATTTAGACCAGTAAAAGAAGAAACAGTAGAAAACCATGAAATGCATTCAGAACATTTTTATATTAAAGAAGAAGATGTAGAGAAAATAAATAGTACAAAAAAAGCAGGTAAAAGAGTAATTGCAGTAGGAACAACTTCATGCAGAGTATTAGAAACAATAGCAAATGAAGATGGATTGGTAAAAGTAACAGAAGGAGATACAAAAATCTTTATTTATCCAGGATATAAATTTAAATGCTTAGATGGATTAATTACTAATTTTCATTTACCACAATCAACTTTGCTAATGTTAGTATCTGCATTAGCTGGAAAGGAATTTATACTAAAAGCATATGAAGAAGCTGTAAAAGAAAAATATAGATTTTTTAGCTTTGGAGATGCGATGTTTATAAAATAAAAAATATTTAAAGAAAGGGAAAAAATAATGAAACCAGCAGTAACATATGAATTATTACATGTGGACAAGAATTCTGGAGCAAGAAGAGGTATAGTTCATACACCACATGGAGATATACAAACACCAGTGTTTATGCCAGTAGGAACTCAAGCAACTGTAAAATCAATGACACCAGAAGAATTAAAAGAAATAGGAGCACAAATTATTTTATCAAATACATATCATTTATATTTAAGACCAGGTCAAAAACTTATAAAAGAAGCTGGTGGTCTTCATAATTTTATGAAATGGGATAGACCAATACTTACAGATAGTGGAGGATTCCAAGTTTTTAGTCTTGGACCATTAAGAAAAATTACAGAACAAGGAGTAGAATTTAAATCTCATTTAGATGGTAGTAAACACTTTTTTTCTCCAGAAAGTGTTATGAAAACTGAAGAAGAACTTGGTGCTGATATTATTATGGCATTTGATGAATGTGTAGAATATCCAGCAAGTTATGAATACACAAAACAATCAATGGAAAGAACAACTAGATGGGCTAAAAGATGTAAAAGAGCTCATACCACTGAGAACCAAGCACTTTTTGGGATTATACAAGGTGGATTTTATGAAGACCTAAGAAAGAAAAGTGCAGAAGATTTAATAAATTTAGATTTACCAGGTTATGCAATAGGAGGAATTAGTGTAGGTGAACCTAAAGAAGAATTTTTAAAAATGCTATATTATACAGCTCCATTGATGCCAGAAAATAAACCAAGATATTTAATGGGGGTAGGAACTCCAGATTATCTTATAGAAGCGGCACTAGCGGGAATAGATATGTGCGATTGTGTACTTCCAACAAGAATAGCTAGAAATGGTACAGCAATGACATGGAATGGAAAAGTTGTTGTAAGAAATGCAATATATGAAAAAGATTGGCGGTCCAATTGATCCAGAATGCGACTGTTATGCATGCCAAAATTATTCTAGAGCATATATAAGACATTTAATAAAAGCAAATGAAATATTAGGTGTTAGATTATTATCAATACATAATATAAATTTCTTGACTAAATTGATGGAAAAGGTTAGAATAGAAATAGAGAATGATAGTTTACTAGAATTTAAAAAAGACTTTTATAAAAAATATGGCTATACAAATGACTAAAATGAATGTTAGAATAATTATTTTAACAAATTCTTTCTAGGAGGAAAAATATGAATTTAATTGAAGAAGAAGAAATTACACAAAGAAGTAAACATACCAAAACAATTATGACAGTAATAATAGTACTAATAGTTATATTATTAATAATTAGTGGTATTTTATTATACCTAATTAATAAAGTACAAAAAGAAACACTAAAATTGAGTATTGATAATAAAAGCACTAGTTTTGCAGATGATTTATTTGTTATTGAAAATGGAAATTTATATATAGCAATTAAAGATTTTGGAACTCTTATGGGATATTCTGCATATAACGGGGATTTTAAAACAAAATATTCAGAAGATACAACTAATTGTTATATAAGTAATGCAAATGAAACTGCATCATATTCGTTAAATTCTAATACAATATATAAAAAAGTAACTGATAATGCAGATTATGAATATTTTGAATTACAAGAACCTGTTAGATTAATAAACCAAAAGCTTTATGTATCGTTAGAAGGAATGGCAATAGGAACTAACAGCTTAATTCAATATGATTCAGAGAATAATCAAATAACAGTTTTCTCCTTAGATTATTTAGTTAATTTATATAGCAACCAATTTCCTAATGCAGCAGTTATAGCAGATAATGCAAATTTTAACAACAAAAAAGCACTAAGATATGGTTTAGTTGTTATTACTAGTGAAGATAAACATTATGGTGTTTATAATTCTAGTGGTAATGAAATTATTGGAGCTAAATATGCTAGTATAACATTTAAAGAAGATAGTAAAGAATTTACAGTTACAACAGATGAAGGAAAAATGGGCATATTATCTTCTGATGGTACTACAAAAATAGATCCAAATTATGATGAAATAAAACAAATTAGTAAAGAGCTAAATTACTATTTAGTAAATAGCAATAATAAATATGGTGTAATAAATCAGAATGGAAATATAGTAATATATTTAGAATATGACAAAATTGGAATAGATGAAAGCAGATTTTCTACAAATGGTATAGATAATCCATATATTTTATTTGATAATTGTATTCCAGTAAGCCAAAATAATAAATGGGGCATATTTGATATAAATGGAAGACAAATTCTACCTGTTGAATATGATGAAATAGGATGTGTAACAGGAACACAATCAAATAGAATGAATAACAATGTTATTATAATACCACAATATGAAGCTATTGTAGTTGGAAAAGAAAATAAATATGGAATTATAAATTCTTTAGGTAGAGTATATGTACAACCACTTTTAGATTCTGTATATTCTGTTACAACAGCAGGACAAGATAAATACTATATGTCAGTTACAAGGCAAGTAGAAGAAAATGGAAGATTAGTAGATAAGCAAGAAACATATGATTTAGACGAATATTTTGAATTATATGTAGTAGATACTCCACAAATGAATACAAATACAATAGGAGAAACAAATACCCAAGCAACTACAAATGAGCAAGCTGTAACTAATACACCAGCAGTTACAAATGAACAAGTAATAACTAATACTCAAATAACAAATAATGTATAAAATTATGTAATGACTAATAGAGCAATTAAAGTATATATTTTGAAAGTTTTTAATACTATTTAAAGTAGTATAAATAAAATTTTCAGAAAGATATACTTTAATTGTTTTTATTTTTGTCTAATAATAGTTAAGTAAGGTTGTTTTACTCTTTTTCTTAATAATTGTTCTAAAAAAATTTAGATGGAATATAAATTAATTAAAAATAAAATTAATAATTAGGGATAAAATAATTTTTTAATTAGTTTAAACCTAAAGGAAGGAATGAGAAAACAATGGCAATTTCTGATATTAATTCAATAAAGAAAATAGAAGATATTACTAAAGAAAAAAGCGGAAATCTTATAAATATTATAAAAGGAAGTATAATATCAATTATTTTATCATTAATATTTTTAAGTATATATGCAATGTTATTAGCATTTACAAATATATCAGAAAATACAATGGTTCCAGTCGTATTAGTAATTACAGGAGTGAGTATATTAATAGGAAGCTCTATTAGTGCAATAAACATAAAAAAACAAGGATTGATAAATGGAGCTTTAATAGGACTTATATATATGTTATTTATTTATTTTTTATCTAGCATAATATTTACAGGATTTGCATTGAATTTAAATTCAATAATAATGATTATTGTTGGTATTGTAACAGGTATGGTAGGAGGTATTATAGGAGTTAATATAAAGTAACTTTTAAAAATATTGTGTAAACTGGGTAAAAATACTATTTATAAAAGTTATGTTACAATTAAATTACAGAAATATTACATTTTTGTTACAAAATACTAAAAGTATTGAAAAGGAAATGCAAATAGTATAAAATAAAAATATACAATTGGCAAAGAAGTAGATAATATACTATATAGAATAAAATCAAAGGAGAAAAAATGAAATGAAGCAAAGCGCTGAGACTGTAGAGAGAGAGAGAGAGACTGGCCAATGAAACAAAAAAATAGGCAAAAAAGGTTGCCATAAAATAGATAAAAAATAAAGAAATCATAA
>CAJFUM010000043.1 GCA_904420285.1 uncultured Clostridia bacterium
ATTTAGCTAATGTTTAATTTTTTGAATTTTATTCAAATTTATTTTGTGCTTAGATGGTTACGACCAGCAAGATACAAAAAAATTTGAGAAACATACATACTAGCTGGATTTAATAAATAAATTTTTTCAAAACCATTATCTAGTAATCTGTATAGTAATTTTTTCCCTCTAAAATATTGAAAAAATAATAAAAATATTATAAAATTAAAAAAAATTTTAAAGGAGTTTAATATGTCAAAAAAAGTTAATATGAAAAAAGAAATAATTAATTTTAGAGAATTAATTGAAATGTATGAACAATATGATACTAATGTAGCATTTAAATTTAAGGAAAAGGGGAAAATACAAGAAATAACATATAGAACTTTTGTAGATGATATAAAAGCTGTAGCAGAAGCTATTTTAAATATGAATGTAAAAAGAGTAGCTGTAATAGGAAACAACAGATATGAATGGTGTACTACATATTTAGGAGTAACAAGTGCTGGTAGAATTATAGTTCCATTAGATAAAGCACTAACAGATAAAGAAATTGAAAAACTTTTAAAAAGAAGTGAAGCAGATGCAATTGTATATGATGTAAAATATCAAAATGCTGTTGATGAAGCTATTAAACAAGGATGTAATATAAAATATCAAATTTGTATGGATAATTCTGATAAAGAAAATGTTATAAAATATAAAGATTTTTTACAAAATGGAAAAGACTTTATTAAAAAAGGAAATACAAAGTATGATAATATTAAAATAAATAATGATGAAATGTATATAATGTTGTTTACATCTGGTACAACAAATGAGCCAAAAGCAGTTATGCTTTCTCAAAAAAACATTTGTACAAATGTTTCTGCATATCAATACAATTTTAGGATTTTCCCATCAGATACATTACTTTCGTTTTTACCAATACATCATACATTTGAATGTAGTATTACATTCCTTTATGGAACATATTCGGGAGCTACTATTGCATTCTGTGAAGGATTAAGATATATAGCAGATAATTTAAAAGAATTTAAAGTATCAGTTTTTGTTGCTGTACCACTAGTACTAGAAACAATGGCAAAAAAAATACAAAAAGCAATTGCAGATAGTGGAAAAAAAGGCTTAATAGATAAAATGACTAAATTATCACACTTCTTATTAAAATGTAAAATAGATATAAGGAAAAAGTTATTTAAGCCTGTATTAAAACAATTTGATGAATATTTGAGAGTCGTTTTATATGGAGCTGCACCAATGGATAAGAAAACAATAGAATGGTATAATGATTTGGGAATAGAATTAATACAAGGATATGGCTTAACAGAAAGCTCTCCAGTTCTAACTGCTGAATCAGAAACAAGAAAAAAACCAGGTTCAATAGGAATACCTTTAAAAAATGTAGAAATAAAAATATCTAATCCAGATAAAGATGGAGTGGGAGAAATTCTTGGAAAAGGTCCAAATATAATGCTGGGATATTATCAAAATGAAGAAGCAACAAAAAAATCTTTGAAAGATGGCTGGTTATATACAGGGGATTTTGGATATATAGATGATGAGGGATTTATATTCATAACAGGAAGGCAAAGTGATATTATAGTTTTAAGAAATGGAAAAAATATTTATCCACAAGAAATAGAATTTTTAATAAATAAATTACCATATGTTGAAGAAAATATGGTGTATGCTAGAAATAAAACAAAAACAGATACTGTTCTTTGTGCAAAAATAGTGTATAACAAGGATAATTTGAAAGATACTTTTGGAGAAAAAAGTAAAGAAGAATATGAAAAATTAATTTGGGAAGATATAAAAAATATTAATAAAGAACTTCCAATATATAAGCATATAAAAGAAATAATTGTAACAGAAGAGCCTTTAGAAAAAACTACAACACAAAAAGTAAAAAGATATGTAGAATTAAAAAAGATGGAAGAAGCTAAATAATAAAAAAATAACAAAGTCTAATAAATAGAGACTTTGTTATTTTTGCTCCTATATATGTTTAAAATTCATTATTATTGGCCAAAATAGGTATATATATGAATTTTAAGAGGGGCGATTGAATGGATTATATAAAAAAAGATAAAAGGAAAAAAATAAAAAATAATATAGGAAAATTTTTTATATTTTTTTTAATAATATTATGTATAATTTTATCTTACATATTATATGAAAAAACACAAATATCACAAAATAATAATGAAAATAATATTACTGTAGAAAGAACTAATTTAAAAATAGATGATGTACAAGAAAAGGATAAAACTATTACTGAAATGATTACAGAAGTTAGTGAGTGTGTAGTTGGAATATCTAAAGTTAAAAATACAGGTGATAGTATCTTTTCTGATGAAAATATTACTAGTTTAGGATTAGGAACTGGATTAATTGTAACAGAAAATGGATATATTCTTACAAATGCACATGTAAGTGGAGAAAAATATAGTAAATGTTATGTTACATTAGAAGATGGAAAAACATTTGAAGGAAATGTTGTATGGTCTAATACAGATATAGATATGTCTTTAGTAAAAATAAATCAAAAAAATTTAAAAAAAGCTATTATAGGAGATTCTAATAATGTAAAAGTTGGTGAAACAGTATATGCTATTGGAAATCCAATTGGATTTGAATTCCAGAGAACTGTAACAGCAGGAATAATTAGTGCTACAAATAGAACTATAAAGTTTGAAGAAGATGGAACAGACACATATATGGAAGATTTAATACAAACTGATGCAACTATTAATCCTGGTAATAGTGGAGGGCCATTAGTTAATAATTTAGGAGAAGTTATAGGAATTAATGGTGTAAAAATAACATCTGCAGAGGGAATTAGTTTTGCAATACCAATTAATTCAGTTAAAAGCGTTATAGAGAGTTTTGAAAAAAATGGAAAATTTGAAGAAGCAAGTTTAGGAATATTTGCATTTGATAAAAACGTTTTAGGATATATTAATGAAAATTTATTATTTAACGAAGGAATATATGTAGAAAAAGTTAACAAAAACTCTGCAGCAGAAATAGCTAAAATAAAAGAAGGAGACATATTATTAAGCATAGATGGTAATAAATTAGAAAGAATGTGCGATTTAAGATGTTATATTTATACTAAAAAGCCGGGAGATAAAGTAAATATACAAATACAACGTAATGGAAGAAAAATGCAGGTAGAAGCGGTTTTGAAAAAGAAAATATAATCCAATACAATAAAAAAATATTGATAAACAATAAAAAAGTATTGACAAATAATAAAATAGGATGTATTATTATTGCAAAAAAAGAGAGGATGGTTATGGTTATGAAAATAGCTGTAATAGGAAGTTTTCTAATTGCAATATTACATTCTATTTTATTTTATGGACAAAATTTAGGATTATCGGTTTTGTTATTTAGTATTGCATTTGGAGTTTTCATAATTTATATATTATACAAAAATAATAAAATAAAAAATACAAAAGCATTAAAATTAATTATTCCTATCCTTTTAATATCAGCAACTTATTTAATATTTAATAATAAGTTTTTAGGAATTTTTAATATTATAATTTTAATTATATTATTTAGTTTAATGATTGTTATGCTATTATTTGAAAAAACTAATATACAATTAATTATAAAAAAAATACTATATTTAATTTTAGGACCTATAGAATTTGTAGAAGAATCTTTTAGCAGTATAATTGAACAAATAAAAAACTTATTTAAAAAGAAAAAATCAAATAAAAAATCTAAAATGATTTTAAAGAAAATTATTTTAGGAATAGTAATTTCTATACCTCTAATTGTAATTGTTCTAATGTTATTATCTTCGGCAGATCAAATATTTTCAGATCAATTACAAGAGTTATTTAAAAAAATATTTAATTTAAATATTTTTACAGTAGATTCAATTACAAACTTAATTTTTAGAATAATAATTATTGTTTTTATTTCAATATATCTTATAGCATTAATGTATAATATAATAGAAGATAATTTTTGTGATAATGATATAAATGAAATTAAAATAAAGAAAATAGATAAAATTATAGGTAATACTATATTAATTATATTAAATATTATTTATTTGATATTCTGTTATATTCAAATATCTGTATTATTTATGAATGTTTCGAACATTGATAGCTTTAATTATGCAAATTATGCAAGACAAGGATTTTTTCAATTAATGGCAGTGTCTATAATTAATTTAATAATTATATTAATAACAAGTAGAAAAAATAATAGTAAATTAGATTTAACCAAAATACTTAATATAATCCTAGCATTATTTACTATAATTATTTTAATCTCGTCATTTTACAGAATGTATTTATATGAACAAGAATATGGTTATACATTTTTAAGATTAATTGTTTATTTTGCATTAGCTACTGAAGCTATATTAATTATACCTACAATCATGTATATATTAGGTATAAAAATTAATTTACCTAAAATTTATTTTGTAGTAATACTTGTAATGTACATAATAATTAATTATATAAATATAGATAATGTAATTGCAAAGAAAAATATAGATAAATATTTAGAAGATAATAAAAATTATGAAATAGATGTACAATATTTGCAAACACTAAGTATTGATGCAATACCACAATTAGAAAGACTGTTAAATATAAATGATGAGAATATAAAACAAAACATTGAAATATATTTCCAAAATCAAAAAAATAATCTTCAAGATATAAATATTTGCAATTTTAATATAAATAGAATTATTGCTAAAAATATTCTAAATAAATATTAAAGGAGGAATAAAATTATATAATGAAAATAACGGGAAAAAATAGTTTATCAAATTTTATAGAAATATGTTTAAAATTAATATTTATTATAGGTATAATTATATATATAACTTTACCAATTCTATTAAATATTTATATAGAAATTTTTAATCCAGTATTAAATAAAATACCTGCATTAATTATACTATATTTGTCAGGAATACCAGCATTAATAATAGTATATAAATTTATAAAAATATTTAATAAATTAAAAAATGATACACCATTTATTGAAGAAAATGTAAAATCTTTAAAGGCAATATCAATATGTTCATTAATAATTTCAATAGAATATATAATAGGAATGTTTTTTATAATTTCAATTTTTGAAATAATATTAATCGCAGTCTTTATTATAATATGGTTAGGAGCATACATTTTATCAGAACTATTAAGGAAAGCAATAGAATATAAAGAAGAAAATGATTTAACAATATAGGAGGTAGAAAAAGTGGCTATTATTGTAAATTTAGATGTTATGATGGCAAAAAGAAAAATATCTTCTTCTGAACTTTCTGAAAAAATAGGAATAACAATGGCAAACTTATCCATATTAAAAACTAATAAAGGAAAAGCTATAAGATTTTCTACTTTAGATGCAATATGTAAAGCTTTGGATTGTCAGCCAGGAGATATATTAGAATATAAAGAATAAATTCATTTAGATTAGAATTCAATATGTTTAAAAAAACAGTTTCTGGGAATAATATAAATAATTATATAAAAGGTATAGCAATAATAAATAATTATTTCTTAATTTTTAGGAGTGTGTTTAAATGAAATCATATTGGATTAAAAGTTTAAATCAAAAAGATGTTATAAATTTTCAAACATTAGAGAAAAATATAGAAACTGATATGTGCATAATTGGTGGGGGATTAGTAGGATTGCAAACAGCATATAATTTGAGCAAATATAAAATAAAAACAGTTTTATTAGAACAAGATAAAATATGTAAAAGCACAAGCGGAAATAGTACTGCTAAAATAACAAGTCAACATGGGCTAATATATAAATATTTAATTGATTCAAAGGGTATGAATTTTGCAAAAAAATACTATAATGCAAACGAAGAGGCAATTAGAAACATTGAGAAAATTATAAAAGAAGAGAATATTGATTGCGAATTTGAATATCAGCCATCTTATGTTTTTACACAAAAGATACAAGATGTTCAGAAAATTAGAGATGAAGTAGAAGCAGTAAAAGCAATTGGTGGAAGAGCTGAATTTATAGAAGCAAAAGATATCGAATTAAACAAACTAAATAATGTGGAATATGTGGAAAATAAGCAGGCCAATATAAATGAAAATGCAAATACTATACAGCAAAATAATAAGAATTTAAATAAAGAAATAGTAAAAGAACAAATGAAAAATATTTTACCTTTAAAGGCTATTGCAGGCATAAAATTTGAAGCACAAGCACAATTTAATCCATACAAATATGCAATATCCTTAGCTAAAATATGTAGCAATTCCGGCATAGATATTTATGAAAACACTAGAGTAGTAGATGTTGAAGATAATGATAATTTTTATACTATAGAATTAGAAAACGGATATAAATTAAAAACTAAATATTTAATAATTGCAACTAAATATCCTATTATAAATATACCAGGATTTTATTTTATGAAAATGTATCAATCTACTAGTTATGCTATAGCAATGGAAACTGATAAAAGACTATTTGAAGGTATGTACATTAATTCGGAAGAACCTACAATATCTTTAAGAACAGCAAAAATAGGGGATAAATACTTACTATTTGTTGTAGGGTTTGATAACAAAACAGGAGTTAATATAGATAATAGTAATGCATATAAGTATTTAGAAGAAATAGCTAGGAAACTTTGCCCAGACGGAAAAATAAAATATCATTGGAATACAGAAGATTGCATAACTTTAGATAAAATTCCATATATTGGACAATATTCAAAATTATGGCCAAAAGTATATGTGGCAACTGGGTTTAATAAATGGGGTATAACTACATCTAACATTGCAGCAAATATTATTACTGATAATATTTTAGAAAACAAAAATAAATATGAGGAAATATTCACTTCTACTAGAGTAGAACCATTAAAAAATAGAAAAGAATTAGCTAATATGGTTAAAGAAAGTATAAATTCTTTAATACTAAAAAAAATGGAAATACCAAAAGAACAAATTAATCAAATTCAAAAAGGAGAAGGTAAAATTGTAGAGGTTAGAGGAGAAAAAATAGGAATATATAAAGATGAAAATAATAATATTTATAAAATAAAACCAATTTGTAGACATTTAGGTTGTGAATTATCATGGAATTATTTAGACAAAACATGGGATTGTCCATGCCATGGCTCTAGATATGATTATAAAGGAAATTTGATTTATGGACCAAGTGTTAAAAACCTAAAATAATAAAATTTAGAATTAGATGATAAAATCTAATTCTTTTCTTATTTAATATGATATAATACAAAAAATGTAATATTAATAAAATTTTTAATATAAAATTAATCTTATGTATATTGGAGGGAAATAATGAATAGAGAAGAAGCATTAAAATTGTTAAAAAAATATAATAACGAAGAGTTTCATTTAAGACATGCATATACAGTAGAAGGAGTAATGCGTTATTTCGCAAAAGAATTAGGATATGATCAAGATTTCTGGGGAATAGTGGGATTATTACATGATATAGATTTTGAAAAATATCCAGAACAACATTGTAAAAAAGCACCAGAATTATTAAAAGAAATTAATGCATCAGAAGAAATGGTACATGCTATATGTAGCCATGCATATGGAATTTGTTCTAATATAGAACCTACCCATGAAATGGAAAAAATATTATTTGCAACAGATGAATTAACAGGCTTAATTTGGGCAGCTGCAAAAATGAGACCGTCTAAAAGTACTAAAGATATGGAAGTGGCAAGCCTTAAGAAAAAATTTAAAGACAAAAAATTTGCTGCAGGTTGTTCAAGAGAAATAATAAAACAAGGAGCAGAAAGATTAGGATGGATATTAGATGAATTATTTGAGAAAACAATTCTAGCAATGAGGGATTGCGAAGATAAAGTAGAAGAAGAGATGAAAGATATTATATAAAGTAATATCTAATAATTTTATAGTATGTAGTGTTACAATTGATGTGAAACAAAAATAGTAGAAAAAAAGTGATTCAAGTAGTATAATTGAATTGTTAGGAAAATTATACGAA
>CAJFUM010000044.1 GCA_904420285.1 uncultured Clostridia bacterium
ATTTAGCTAATGTTTAATTTTTTGAATTTTATTCAAATTTATTTTGTGCTTAGATGGTTACGACCAGCAAGATACAAAAAAATTTGAAAAACAAACATACTAGCTGGATTTAATGGCATGAATAAAATAAAACAATTATATAATAACATTTTGTCCATTAATTTTTTCTAAATCATTGAAAAACCTTATTATTGTATGATAAAATAGTTGAAGTTTTACAGTTAAGAGAAAGGATTGATTTTATGTCAAAAATTTTTGAAGAATTAATGGAAAGAGGTTACATCGAGCAAGTAACTCATGAGGAAATTAAAGATGTTCTAGATAATAGCTCTATTCCTTTTTATATAGGTTTTGATCCAACTGCTGATAGTTTACATGTTGGACATTTTGTCTCAATGATGGTGGCTGCACATATGCAAAAAGCAGGACATAAACCTATTATATTAATAGGAGGAGGAACTGCTACAATAGGTGATCCATCCGGAAAAACAGATATGAGAAGAATGATGTCTAGAGAAGAAATTAACCACAATGTGGAATGTTTTAAAAAGCAATTATCTAAATTCATAAGTTTTGAAGGAGATAATGGGGCTATTATAGTGAATAATGCAGATTGGCTTTTAGAATTAAACTTTGTAGAATTTATGAGAGATATTGGTTCCTTATTTTCAGTAAATAAAATGCTTGCAGCTGAATGTTACAAGCAAAGAATGGAACGTGGTTTAACATTCTTTGAACTTGGATATATGCTTATGCAATCATATGATTTTTTACATTTATATAATACATATGGCTGTAAGTTGCAAATGGGTGGAAATGATCAATGGTCTAATATTTTAGGTGGAGTTGATTTGATAAGAAGAGTTGGACATTCAGATTCATTTGGTTTAACATTTAAACTTCTTACTACAAAAGAAGGAAAGAAAATGGGCAAAACTGAAAAAGGTGCATTGTGGCTAGATAGCACTAAAACTTCTCCATATGAATTTTATCAATATTGGAGAAATATTGATGACGCAGATGTTAAGACTGTTTTATCTCTTCTTACATTTTTACCAATGGAAGAAGTTAATAAATTATCTAGTTTAAAAGATGAAAATATAAATGAAGCTAAAAAAATAGCTGCATTTGAAATAACTAAATTAATACATGGTGAAGAAGAAGCAAGTAAAGCTGAAGAAGCAGCAAAAGCTTTATTTGAAGGAAATGGATCTTTAGAAAATATGCCAACTTCAAAAATAAGTTTAAATACTTCTATTTTAGATGCAATTATAACTTCTGGTATGGCTCCTTCAAAAGGACAAGCAAGAACTTTAATTAACCAAGGTGGTATTACTTTAAATGATGAAAAAGTTTCTGATGTTAATTATATTCTATCTGAAAAAGATTTTGTAAGTGGATATGCAATATTAAAAAAAGGAAAGAAAGTTTATCATAAATTGGAAATCTAAGTTTTATTTTGAAAATAAACGAATAACAATTAAAACAAAAAATACTGTTTAATAATACTCATTATTAAACAGTATTTTTTATACAATATGGTATCAATTTTTTTCAAAAGTAGAAGCCACTTTTATTATGCACTTAATTTTAAAAGTTTTTCTTTCCTTCTTATAACTTTACTTTTTATCAAATCAATTATTTTACAAATTGCAATAGTAATTATCAATGTATAAAGTATCTGTACTGCAATTAGCATTATTCCTCTACCAAAACTTCCAATGAGGAAATCAAATACAAATGTATGCATAAATGTTGAAAATACAAGTGCGTGTAGTCCATATATAAGCAAGGAATTTTTTCCAATATATGCTAATAGATTATTATTATTATCCTTTGTAATAGAATAAAAGAAATATATTTAGCATACTGCTCCGACATAATAAATTAAATTATTGATTTCACTAATATTCCCTCCATTTAGAGCTGCAATTAGTATTCCAATAGTCAAACATACATATGCCAACAAATCTGGCATTTTTTCATCTTTTATATATTTGTTAAATAAATATCCCAATCCCATAAATACAAGAGCTGCTGGAAGCACATTAATATGAAACGCTGGTCTTCCTGGTATTAACATTTGAAAAGGTACTGTTATTGCAATTAATATTAATACTATTAAAGGCAAGAACTTTGCCACTTTTCTGTTTCTCACAAAAAGGTCAAAAATTATAGTTACAATAAAAAATGTTGGCAAATACCATAGTGGAAAATTTTGGCAAGGAATTTTATTTAAAAAACCACCAGACAGAAAATATGCCTTCAAAGTTTCTACCAAATCAAAATGTATCATAAAAAAATGTCCTGTATATATATATGAAGATATTGTTACTGTAAATAGAATTGATATGGTAAGTAATATAAAATATGGTAACAATATATGTTTTGCTGAATTCTTTATGTTCTGTAACACACTTCTATGTGCAGTGTGCTTATACTTTAAGTATCCAGACACAAAGAAGAAGAGTGGCATATGGAATGAGTATATATATGTATATATATCTCCATAATAATTTGTACCTACAATATGCCCTAACATTACAAATATTATTCCTAGTCCTTTAAGCACATCAATTCCTATTTCCCTTTGATGCTCCACTTTTGTATTATTCATTTCGTTTTTCTTTAGGACATAACTTTTCACTTTTGTTTCCATTTTTTTACTCATCCCTTATATATTAATCTTTGCCACGTTTATTCTTTATGATATGAGAAAAAATATACATTTTTCTTTGGATTTTCTATTTCTTCTACATATTTCACTTTGTTCAAATCTATTTCTAAATCTGCAATGTTATATTTTATTCCTTCAAATCCTGTAGTTTTTAGTTTTACTGTAACTTCATCATGTGTGTTAGCATATGATTCAAATTCTTGCAAAGCGCCTCTTATTCCTGTATATTTATTTAGATGTGCATCACAATTTGCATATATTATTAATGAAATATTTGTTAGTAATAATATACTAAATATTATAGAAAATACTAAATTTAATTTATTCTTTCTGCTAATCATATATATTAAATTAAATATTGGTATCAAATATAAATACGGTGTATATCTTGCCCACCAGCTACCATCTGTTGCCAATACTAATATAAACATTCCAAATAATATTAATAAAAATGGTACTAAAATATTATATTTCTTTTCTTTCCACATTTTTATAATCATGTATAAAGTGTATAAACATGAAATTATAAATATTCCACTATATAGTGGACCAAATCCAGAAATTCTAGTATCTGGTCTTGCATATTCACTTATCTCATTTTCTGCAATTGTAAATGGTATTTTTAATTTTGGTTTTTCTCTATTATCTCCATATGAGTCATGAACATTTGAACCTTCTGAAAACATTGTAATTAAAAATTTCTTTATAGTTCCTCTATCTTTAAAGTAATATGGCTGATTATGTGTAATAATGTCTACTTTATTTTCTCCGAATAATGGATAAAAAGGATGTCCTTTATCAATAAGATTTTTTACATATGAACTATATCCCACTATTATTGTTGAAAATAAAACAACTATAACATAAAAACTAGTATAATTAATTATTGCTTTTTTAAAATTATTATTTTTGTATTCTTTATATAACCAATAAATATAAAATAAGAAACAAAAGATGCCTGCATATACCATTCCTGTAAATTTTAAATTAATTATTAATATAATAGCTAAAATTAAAATTAAATAATGTTCTTTTAAATCAAATTTTTCATCCTGTTCTTCAATATTTTCTTTTTTGTTATATTTTATATCTGTAATAACAATTAAAGAATACAATATCATAAATAAGCTTAACCCTAAAATTCCATCAATATAATTACTAAATATTTGTGTTACAGTAATCGGATTGAACGAAATTAAAAATGCTAAAATTATTCCCCAAATTTTATTAATTTTCTTTGATAAATATGTTGCTAATAATATAAAACTAATATAAATTATTAGTGTATTTAGTATTTTTGCCATCTCTAAATTATTAGTAATTTTATATACATTTGCTGTAAAGATCCATGAAGCCTTTGGATAGTGATTAACCCATAATTTGTTATTTTCTTCTTTGTCAATATCTATTTTATTTCCATTTTCAATATTAAAATCTTCTACATTTTCATAAACTGGATTCCATCCATTTTTTAAACTTCCTATTGCTGTTTTATGATAAGTATTACCATCCCAAGTTAAATCATAAGTATTTCCTGCAATAAATATAGATAATAAAAATATTAATACTGAGATGATAAAACTAATTATCATCTGAATTACTGATACTTTTTTTCTATATATAAGAACAAACTCTAATATAGTAAGTAAAAACGCTATTGGAATATGGAATATAGAAATTGATATTTTTACAAAAAATAATATACTAGTTAATGCAATAGTATTTATTATAAACAAAAATAAAATTATACCAGTGTTTCTAATTATCCTAGAAACATCAATCTTGTTTTCTTTCATAATTTCCTCTTTCTTAAGTTATATATTTTATAATAGAATTATTAGTCCCATTGCTAAACAATAGAATAAGACAAGTATTATTAATATTTTATCCGATAAAACCACATCTACTGGATCACCAAAAGAATCTCCTTCTATATTTAAACTGTATTTCATACAAATTACTATTAGTAGAGGGATTGTCCATATTAAATAATCTATATTAAATTTCTCTAATGTTATTGCATCTACACACCATAAAGAATAAAATACTATTGTTAATGCTAAACACATATACATATTTTTATCTAAGAAATCTTTAGTATAATATTTTAAAACATCCCTTGTTTTTTCTTTATTTTCTTCTACTTTAGTCATTTCGTTTCTTCTTTTTCCCAAAGACAAATAGAACGAGAATGAAATTATTGTTAAATATAACCAATGTGAAACAACTACATTAATAATAACTGCTCCATATACTACCCTTAACACAAAACATGCTACTAATATTATAACATCCACTAGTGGCACTTTTTTTAATTTTTTACTATACAAAATATTTAAAATTAAATATAAAGCTAAAATTCCTATACTAGCTAAGTTTAATTTTCCTAAAATATTTATTCCTATAACAATTAACAATAGCACAAACACTAGTATAATAGCTTCTTTTTTAGAAACAGTTCCAGCTGCAATTGGTCTTTTACATTTTTTTGGATGTAATCTATCTTTTTCTACATCCTGTATATCATTTATTATATATACAATTGAACAAGTTAATGAAAAAGCTATAAAACCTATAAGTACTTTTAAATCCATGTTTAGATTATAAAAGTTAATACTAAAAATTAATGGTAAAAATATTAACATATTTTTTATATAATGTTTTACTCTCATTAATTTTATATATTCTAATAATTTAAAACCAATCCCTCTCTGTTTATTCTCATTTTTCATATTGTTTTCTCTCTTTCCTTATTAGTTATCCTATTTTTTTAAAGTTTTATTATACTTTGCAATTGCATCATCTATTGGACCATCAAATGTTTTTTTGCCATTTTCCATTACAATACCTCTTTTGCAAAATTCTTTTGCCATTGAAGTAGAATGAGTTACAAATAGCAAAGTAACATTTTCTTTATTTATTATTTCATTTACTTTTCTTATACATTTATTTTTAAATTCTTCATCCCCTACACTTAGTGCTTCATCTACTATTAATATTTCTGGCTTAATATTTACATTAATTGAAAAACCTAGTCTTGCCTTCATACCACTTGAATATGTTCTTACAGGCTGATCAATGTATTCTAATATTTCTGCAAATTCTACAATTTCATCTTCTAATTCTTCTATTTCAGAGTTTTTTAATCCCAACAATTGACCTTTTAAATATATATTTTCTCTTCCTGTAAATTCAGGATCAAATCCAGATGTTAATTCCAAAAGAGCACTAACTCTTCCATTAACTAATATAGTTCCTTGTGTTGGAAATGCTACTCCTGTAATCATCTTAAGAATAGTTGATTTTCCTGCCCCATTTTTTCCAAAAAGAGCAACAGATTCTCCTCTGGTTACTTCAAATGAAACATCATTAACTGCTTTTTTCTCTTTATATTTAATTTTTTTTATGAAAGTGTGTAACAGCCTTCTTTTATCATTTTTAAAAAGTTTATACATTTTAGTAACATGATCAAATTTTATAACTACATCACTCATATTTTCCTCCTGCTTTAATTTAATACATCTGGTATTTCTTTTCTTAATCTTTTATATGTCCATATTGCCAATATAATTAATACTGCAAGTATAATCAAAAAATACATAAGCCTTTTAGGTTGCTCCCAAATCCACACTTGGTTAATAAAACAATTTCTATATCCTTCTACCAAAAAAGTGATTGGATTAATCATTAATAATGATTTTAACCATGGTACATCTATAGAATTAATATTAAATATAATTCCAGATAACCAAAAAATTGCTGTTACAAGTGATTTTACTAAATTTGCAAAGTCTTTACTCATTGAAGATAAAAGTGACGCCAATAAAGAAAATGTTGTAAAAAATACAAAACTCAAAATCATATATATTGGGAGTTGTAATATATAAATTTGTGGCATATATCCCATAAGAATAAATATAGCAATAACTATAATCATTAAAATTAAATTTATGGAAAATTTAGATATACTTACAAAAGTCGGTATAGTTGAAACCGGAAATTTCATTTTAGTAACTAAATAACTATACCTCCTAATAGCTTCAATACCACTAGTCATCATATCACTCATATAAAACCATGGCACAACTCCTGCTATAAGCCAGAGGAAAAAAGGAAAACCATTTACACTGTCAGCCCCTTTAATTCCAATAGCAAATGCAAACCAATATACAAAAATTGTTACAGCAGGTTTTATAATTGCCCATGCCCAGCCAAGGGCAGCTCCTCTGTATGTTTTTACCAAGTCTGCCTTTGCTAATTTAAATATTTGCTGCCTATATTGAAAATGGTCTTTTAATATTTCAATTAAACTATGCATTTTTTTCTCCCCTTGTTTTAATTACCAGGTTCTGGAATTTGATTTAATCCATTAACTGGTTTTTGTAATCCTAGTTCCTTTTTTATTTTTGTAGTAGATATTCCTTCAGTTCTATCCAAATAAACTACTTCGCAGTAATCTTTTAAATAATCGAATTTATCACTTCCTGCCCAATCGCTTCCCATTACTACAACATCTACATCATATTTTTGAACATCTGAAATTTTTTGTTCCCAACATTCTTCTGGGATAACCAAGTCTACATACCTTATAGCCTCAAGCATTTTCTTTCTTGTTTCATAATTATGGTATGCTTTTTTTCCTTTTGTTGCGTTAAATTCATCTGTAGATAATGCTACTATTAAATAATCTCCTAATGCTTTAGCCCTTTGTAATAATCTGATGTGACCATAATGTAATAAATCATAAGTTCCATAAGTTAAAATTCTTTTCATATTTTCCTCCTATATTTTATAATTCATTTACTTTATATATTAATTGTTCTCCAATAAAGTCTTCAATTTCTTCTTTGCAAATATTTTTATAAGTATACTTGTCCTTAATTTTATCATAATTCGTTTTATCATAATTCGTTATTAAATTTACCATGTCATCAAGATTATCACATGTATAATCTTTCAAATCATTCCACATTGTTTTATATACTCCTCTTACTTTAGTATATTTATCATAATCATTAGCATATATTATTACTGGTAAATCTATAGCAAATCCATCAAACATAACAGATGAATAGTCTGTTATTAAATAATCTGCAATTAATAAAAGTTCTTGTGTTTCTATATTTGTATTATGAATTACTTCTTCATCATTACCTTGCAAATAAGTATGATTCTTTTCTAAAATTTCAAAATCATCAGAGAGCTTTTCCTTTAATAATTTAGCATTTAACATGTAATCTCTATCAAACTCTTCTTCTGTTTTGCCATAATTGTAATCTCTCCATGTAGGTAAATATAAAATAATCTTCTTATTTTTGTTAACTCCAACTTTTTCTTTTATTTTTTGTTTTAATATATCATTATTTTTATTTTCTATTAAATATTTTACCCTAGGATAACCATAATTTATCATCTTATTTTGTTTTACTAATAAAGAAGTTTCAAAATATTTATTTATTGTAGGATTATCAGATAATAAATAATCCCATCTTTGAATATCATTAAATTTTTGTATACGATGTTTTGGAGAAGTTTCCATTATTTCTTTTTCAGGCGAATCATAAAGCATTTTCTTTAGTGGAGTACCATGCCATAATTGAATCCATATTTGATTTCCTCTTTTTCTAAATTTTTCTGGTATCCAACTCTCGAATATTACAATTTTTGAACTATATAATTCTTCATACATTTCTTTACTATTTGGTTTTATAAAATATTTTTCGTCATTCTCATCAGCCACAAATTTAATTTCACTATAATTTTTTTCTTTTAATTTTTCAAATAAATATCTAGAATTTCCAGTATATCTCATATCAAATCCCATAAATAAGATTTTAGGCTCTAATGGTTTACCTACCCATTTACTATATATTTTATTATTATATGATGATGGGTTATTTCCTATATATTTTAATGATGTAGATATTCTTCTATATTCTATTTTTATACTTTTCTTTATTTTCTTTAATGCAGATCTTAATTTTCTTTTTAATATAAATAATTTATACATTATATAAAATTCTGTTACTTTTTGTTTTTTAAACATATTGTGCTTACATGCTGTTTTGATTAATGTATTTTTAATTTTATAATTTTTTAATGGAACCATTTCTCCCATTACTTTAACATAATCATGTAAAAATTGTTTTTTATATTTTTTTGGCACTCTTTTTTTATAATAAACATTAAACTTTTTCATTATATAATTATATAGTGCTGAATAATCTATTTCTGGCTTTTGATTTATAATCCTCATGATGTTTTTTATAGCAGTAATATAATCCATTGCATGTTTATTAGTATCAATATTATTTCTAGTAGTAGACTTCGGTGCTAATCCTATATTATATAAAGGAGCTGGAAGTAATGATACTTTTTTTGCATTTACTACTACCTCTACCCAAAATGGATTATCTTCATAAATATATCCTTCGCCATATTTTATACCATTATCTATTAAGAATTTTTTGCTGTATAATTTATTTACTGTAAAATAATGCTTAATCTTAAATAATTCATAAACTTCTTCATTTTCTAAAATACTATTTTTAAAAAATTCATCTTTATTAAAATATCTATATTTTTGTCTAATATATGAAAATTCTTTCCAATCAAATACTACTAAGTCTGATTTATCTTCTTCTATTTTTTCTACACATTGTTCTAATGTGATTCGCTCAATAAAATCATCTGAGTCTAAAAATAAAATATAATCACCAGTAGAATGCTTTAATGCAATATTTCTTGCATAACCTTGTCCATGATTTGTAATATTAATTAATTTTATATTATCATATTTAGATATACATTTATTTATCTTGTCTAAAGTTAAATCTGTTGATCCATCATTTACAACTATAATTTCAAAATTTTTATATGTTTGTTTTTCTACAGATTCTATACAATTCTCAATATATAATTCAGTATTATATGCTGGAATTATTACACTTACTTTTCCTTTACCCATCTGCTTCTTCTCCTTTTGTCTTCATAAATTCATTTACTACTCTTTCGCTTGCATTTCCATCATCTAAGTAGTTATATTTTTTATTAAATTCAACATAACTTTCATCATATTTAAAGTTTTTAGCTATATGTTCTATCTCTTTTTCCATTTCTTCTTGCGTTCGAGTAATTTTCCAAGGTAATTCTTTCAAATCTATATAAAATCCATTAGATTTATCCCTATATTCTTCTAAATCATACATATAGAATATAATTGGCCTTTTCAAATTGGCAAAATCAAAGAAAACACTTGAATAGTCTGTTATTAATATATCTGAAATAATATATAATTCATTTATATCATCAACTTTTGAAACATCATAAACAAACCCTGCATATTTTTCAAAATCAAAAGAATTAGCTATAAAATAATGTGGTCTAAACAAAACTATAAAATCATTTCCTATATCTTCCTTTAATTTTTCAAAATCAACTTCTTCTTTATAAACATATCCTAATGAAGAATTATGTTGGTTTGCTCTGTATGTTGGTGCATATAATATTATTTTTCTTTTTTCATTTTCTATTCCTAATTTTTTTCTTATTTTTAATACATCTTCCTCTGTATAATTAAATAAAAAATCATTTCTAGGATAACCTTTTTCTATCATAATATTTTCTTTACCAATTTCTTTTAAATTCCATGCCGATACAAATCTTTCTGTTGCAAATTTTGATGGCGAGATAAAGTATGAAATTTTAGAGGCTTCGATTTTATATCTTTTTTTCATGCCTTTCATTGTATTTAAAACATTATCAAAATGCTCTAAATCGCACCCCAATCTTTTTAATGGTGTTCCATGCCAACATTGTACAAATATTTGATTTTTTTTAGGATATAAATAATCTGGTACTTTATAATTAAAAATCCAATATTTTGCTTTTGCTAAATATTTTTTATAATCTTTGGATTTCATTTCGACTAAAGTAGTATTATTTTCTTTTTCTAGCTCTTTATATTTATCAATTTCTTTAAATGCCCATATAAATTTATAATCTTTATATTTTTCATTATTTAACATATATAAATAAATTGCCTTAGGGCTACAAGAATATGATTTGCCATTAAAAGAGCAAAAAATTATAGTTTTTTCATCTACTTTAATAAATGCTGTATTTAATTTGTATTGTATGTATCTAATAATATTGATAGTTTTTCTAAATATGTTTCTTAATAATATACTTTTTTCTGATATACTTACAACTATTTTTTTTATAAATTTCATTTCTTACTCCTAGGAAAACACATTTATTTTGTATTTTATAATAAAAAAAGCTTTTTTTCAACCTTTTTATATATTTTTATATATAAAGTGATATTAATTATTCTTTTCCAAGCATTCTCTAACATAATTTATTATTCTTTTTGTATTATTTAAATCTAATGTTTCAATATATTTTTCTCTAAATTTTTTTAATTCTTCATAATTGTATGAATTATTTTCTATAGTTTTTAAAATTTCATTAATGTTTTTTGTTGTAGAACTTTTAAAAACTTCAAACAAATCTATATTTAATCCTCTTGTATTTACATATTGCTCCCAATCATATAAAAAGAAATATAATTGTTTGTTTAAAGCTGCAGTTTCAAATGCTATAGCGGAATAATCAGTTATAACATAATCAGAAAATTTTATTAAATCTAATGTTGAATATTTATTATCAATTAAAAATTCTTCTGGTACATTTGAATCATCTAATGGATGTAATCTTATAATTAAATTATATTTTTCTTTATCTACTGAATTAATTAATTCTTTTAAATCCATTTTTGTATTTTTTCTAAATGTAGGAGCATATAATATTGTTTTTTTATTTTTGAGAAATTCGTATTCATCTAATAATAGCTTAATTTTATTGTCTATTTCTCCTCCGAATCCTAAAATATAGTCTAATCTTGGCATTCCTAATATTTGAATTTTACTTTTATCTGTATTAAACGCTTCCGAAAATATTTCTTTAGTAGCATTACTTGCACAAGTTATACAATCATAATTAGCATGCATATTCATTATTTGAGCAATTTTTTTATTTGATCCCTCTTCTTTTCCAATAACTTGATATCCAAATTTTTTTATAGCTCCTAAAGCATGCCATATTTGAATAATTTTCATATTCTTTTTATGTTTCAAAACACATATTTCTATATTATATCCATCTACAATACATACTTTTGAAGTAGAAATATGATACATACGTTTAATTAAATAAAAACAATATTTGACTTTTCCTAAAAAGGAAGAAGGAATCTTTTTACACATTACTTTTATTTCAATTCCATCTATTTTTTCTAATTCTTTTTTTAATAAAATATAATCTATACTTAATCTATCAGACTGTCTGCTAAGTAATGTAATTTTATTTTTTTGTTTAGTAAAAACTTTTATAAAAAAGTATATAAATCTCATACAAAATTTTGTAATGTACAGTAAAATGATAGTTAGTTTCTCTTTTATCATTATTTTATTTCTCCTCTTTTTTTATACCATTCTATTGTATCTTGTATAGTATTTTCTATATTTCTTACAGTATATCCCAATTCCTTTTTTGCCTTTTCAATAGAAAAATTATGATTTGTTCCTGTTGTATAAACTGCATAAGAAGTGAATAATGGTTTTTCATGGACTATTTTATAATAAATTTCAGATAGAGCTCCTGTAATAAATGCAAACCATCTTGCAATAACAAACTTTGGTGCTTTTTTACCAGTTAGTTTTTCAATAATTGCCATCAATTCTTGTATAGTAATACTGTAACCAGCTAAAATATAGCATTCGCCCGGCTTTCCTTTTTCAGCAGCTAATATAATACCTTTTGATACATCTCTTACATCAACAAAATTATATCCACCTTTTAATGTTGCTTTCATACGACCATTTGCACAATCTATAATGAGTTGACCCATATTAGATTTAATATACTCATATGGTCCTATTACTCCTGAAGGATGTACTATTATAACTTCTAAATCTTGTGAATTTGATTTCAATATGTAATTTGTAGCTTCTGCTTTCGATTTTGCATAAGTTCCTTTAACTAATTTTGGACTAAACTCTGTAATTTCTGAAATTATTCCTTCTTTTTCTGGAATAGCATGTACAGAACTCGTATATACCAACTTCTTGACATGTGCCATTTTGCAAGCAGCTACAACATTTTTACTTCCTTCTACATTTACTGCACGTACATTCTTCTTATTACCTCTTCCAATTTCTATTATACCAGCTAAATGAAATACTATTTCAGCATTTTCAAATGCTTTTACCAATGTTTCTATTTTTCTTACATCTCCATACACTAATTTTGTGTTTAAATCTTTTAATACTTCTTTATCTTTTTCATTTAGTACCATTGATGTTACTTCATATCCTCTGTCTATTAAATCTCTAACTAATACATTTCCAATATGGCCTGTTGCACCTGTTACGACTACTTTCATTATTTTTTCCACACTCTCTTTCTAATTTATCTAATACTTTTAAATATTAATATTATTTATGTATAAGATTTTTTTCTCCTTTGTATATGATAAGCACACTCCTCTAATATAGCATCTGGTAATATTTTAGAAAATAATCTAACACTTTTATTTAAAATCCCAGGTATAATAATTAGTTTTCCTTTTAAAGCCTTATTAATTGCATATTTTGCAACTTTTTCACTAGACATACTAGGAGCTTTAAAGACTACATTTGCTACATTATTAAAATTAGTATTAACTGGTCCTGGACATAAAATGCTAATTTTAACATTAGATTTCTTCTTTTTTAATTCTTTATTTATAGCTCTACTTAATCTAATTACATAAGCTTTAGAAGCATAATAAGATGACATTAATGGTCCTGGTTCCATTCCAGCAATTGAAGCTACATTTAAAATATATCCTTTATTATTTTTCACCATATCTTGTAAATATAATTTAGTTAGAATATGTACAGCAGTAATATTAGTTTCTATCAAATCTATTTCTTTGTTTAAATCTGTTTTTATAAATTCACCAAAAGTTCCAAATCCCGCATTATTTACTAGTAAATCCAAAGAAATATCTTGGGTTTCTTTATACAATTCTATACAATTTTCTTTTTTACTTAAATCCTTTTTAATTACTATAATCTCTTGTTTAGAAACTTTATTTTCTTCCAAATCTTGCTTAAGATTTAGCATATTTTTCTCGTCTCTAGCAACAAGTATTAAGCTATAACCTAAAGAATATAAATATCGTGCCATATCTCTTCCTATTCCAGAAGATGCACCAGTTACTAATGCCCACATAATTCTAACCTTTCTTAATTAAATATTTTCCATATTTCTAATATTATTCGTCATTTTATTCGATTTAAACATAATAAACTAAATTTTAATTAATTCATATTTTGATGTTCCCAATCCAATTTTTTCTCCATGTTCAATTTGACTTTCCCAATGAGTATTTGGATGAGTTATATGGAAATTGTCTTTTTCATTAATTCCATTTTTTACTTGCTCACCTAGATAACTATTTTCAAATGGTTTTTGAGCATTTACTAAATCTGCACAAGCCATATCTAATGCAACCATATCAAATGATGCAAGCATTCCTATATCTGGAACAATTGGAACATCATTCTCTGCATGACAATCACAATTTGGAGACACATCACAAATTAAACTTATATGAAATTGTGGTCTATCTTTTACAACTGCATATGCATACTCAGCCATCTTTTTATTTAAAATGTCTGCCGCTTCATCATTTGGTGATTTAATAGCATCAAAATTGCATATACCAATACATCTACCACAACCTACACATTTTGAATGATCTATATGAGCTTTCCCTTCATCATCATATGAGATAGCTCCATGAGCACATATTTTTATACATTGTTTGCATTTTTTACATTTATCATGCAATACTTTTGGTTTGCCAGAGCTATGCATTTCCATTTTTCCTGCTCTTGAGCCACAACCCATACCAATATTTTTTATAGCTCCTCCAAATCCTGCTCCTTCATGTCCTTTAAAATGGTTAAGAGATATAACAATATCGGCATCCATAATTGCTCTACCAATTTTAGCAGTTTTTACATACTCTTGATTTATATCAACATAAGCTTCATCAGTTCCTTTTATACCATCTGCAATAATAACATGACAACCTGTAGAGAATGGAGTAAATCCATTGGTGTACGCACTATCTAAATGATCTAAAGCATTTTTTCTACCTCCAACATATAGAGTATTACAATCTGTCAAAAATGGTTTTCCTCCCAATTCTTTTACAACATCTGCTACAACTTTTGAATAATTTGGTCTTAAATAAGCTAAATTTCCTGGTTCTCCAAAATGGAGTTTTATAGCTACATACTTATTTTGAAAATTAATATTTTCTATCCCTGCTTTTTTTATCAATCTTTCTAGCTTTTGTAATAAATTGTTTCCTGGCCTAGCTCTAAAGTCTGTAAAATATACCTTTGATTTTTCCATTACAATCATTCCCTTCTTTATCTTATCTCTTTAGAAAATATAACACATTTTATTACATTTATCAACAATAAGAAGTAATTTATGATACTTCAGATTAGCTAAGAAAATGTTTGAGTTGTTTCTTCTTGTATTTTATTGTCGCCTATTGTATAATATTGTCATATCAATATTTTTGCTAGGAGTTATTATGAAAATATTAATAGTTATAGATCAATTTGATAATTCTAACAATGGCACTACAATTTCTGCTAGGAGATTTGCAAAAGGTTTGCAGGATGATGGAAACGAAGTTTATGTGGTAAGTACTGGAGATAAAAAGGATGAATATAAATTTAATTTAAAAGAACTTCCTCTCCCACCTGGAATTTCACATTTAATTAAATCACAAGGCATGAGTTTTGCTATTCCTAATACGGAAATATTAGAAAAAGCAATTAGAAATATGGATGTTGTACACTTCTATATGCCATTTTTTCTATCAAAAGCAGGATTAAAAATTTGTCAAAAGTTACATGTTCCACACACTGCCGCATTTCATGTTCAACCGGAAAATATAACATACTCAATTGGTCTTGGAACTAAAACAAAAGTTAACGATATGATATATACTCACTATAGAGATTCATTTTTTAATAAGTTTACACATATACATTGTCCAAGTGAGTTCATTGCAAATCAATTAAAAAAGCATGGCTATACCGCTAAACTACATGTTATTTCAAATGGAGTAGATGATGGATTTAAATATTATGGTAAAGAAAAATTACCTGAGTTTAAAGATAAATTTGTAATTAGTATGATAGGTAGATATTCTAATGAAAAAAGACAAGATGTATTAATAGAAGCCATTTTAAAATCAAAATATGAACATAAAATACAACTTGTATTAGCAGGTAAAGGACCTAAGGAATCAAAATATAAGAAGTTAGGAGAAAAGCTTACTAATAAACCTATAATGAAATTCTTTAACACTAGTGATTTACTAAATTTATTAAAATCCACTGATTTATATGTTCATAGTGCTGATGCCGAAATAGAAGCTATTTCTTGTATTGAAGCCTTTGCTTGTGGAAATGTTCCTGTAATAGCTAATAGTCCAAACTCAGCAACTAAGCAATTTGCCTTAAATGAAGATAGTTTATTTGATGCAGGAAATAGTAACGATTTAGCAAATAAAATAGATTTTTGGATTGAAAACGAAAATTATAGAAAACAAATGGAAATAGAATACTCTAAAAGTGCTGATAAATATAGACTTAAAGATAGCATTAAGAAAATGGAGGAGATGTTTGAAGATGCAATTAGAGAATATAAATAAAAAGGAAAAAGAAAATATTCCAGAAGATTCTCATATTTTACATTTTTGGCAACCTTGCAAATTCGAAATTAATGAAAATTTTAATTTTGTAAATGATAATTTTTTATTTAATACATTTTCTAATCTGCTTTACTGTATAGCTTATCCTATATTACTTTTTATCACCAAATTCTTTTTTGGCTTTAAGATAGAAGGTAAAGAGAATATAGAAAATTTAACAACAGGAAAAATTACAGTGTCTAATCATGTTCATCCATTAGATTGCACCATGGTTGGACTTGCAAATGCACCACAAAAAACATTTTATACTTCGCTAGAATCCAATTTCAAAATACCTGTTGTACGTAGGATAATAAAGCTTTTAAATACAGTTCCTATTCCTCAAAATATAAAATACACAAAAGCTTTTATGGATTCTATTGATGAACTTTTAAAAAATAACAAAACTGTTCACTTTTATCCAGAAGGTTCTTTATGGCCACATTATGATAAGATTAGACATTTTAAAAATGGTGCTTTTGATTTTGCAGTTAGAAATAATGTTCCTGTAATTCCAATGGTTATAAAGTTTAATAAAGGAAAAAAAATTAATAATTTTATAAAAACTAGAAATACTATATCATTAATAATTCAAAAACCGTTATATCCAAATAAATTATTAGCTAAAAAAGATGCTATTTTAGATTTAAAAGAAAGAGTATATAATTCAATGTGTAGTAAATAAAGAAAGGATAATTATATCAGTTAAAATATAATTATCCTTCCATTTTTCTTAAGCCATTTATCAATATCATCATAATTAGGTATATATTTTTTTACTAAATCATAAAAATTTTTACCATGATTTGGATGAATTATGTGGCAAAGTTCATGCACTATTATTGCATCTACTTTATCTTCTGGGAGCATTATAAGCCTAGATGTAAAATGCATTGTCTTTTTACTTGGAATACAACTGCCAAATTTACTTGTTGCATCATGAACTTTATACTCTTTATAATCTATATTAGTCATCTTACTCCAATATGGCATTTTAGTATATAACATACTTTCTGTATTATTTTTTAATATTTTCTTTATTCCCTTATCTATATATAATTTTTTATCCTCTTTACTTATATCTTTTGGATATGACAAAAAAATATTTTTTGATTGCTCATCAAATTTAATTTGTAATAAATTGTTACTATCTTCTTTACAGTTTATATTATAATTTTCTCCTTTGTATAAAAATAATTCTCCTTCTTCCCACTTTTTTAATGGAGATTTAACATTCATATATGTTGTATAAATAAAATCTTCATTTTCATTAATAAACTCTAATACTTTTTTAAGACTTATATATTTAGGTTTACTAATATGCAAAATATTAGCTTTAAAATACATTTTTAAATATTTAGCATTTTTATAACTTCTTATAACAACTGGAATATCCTTATCTATTATATGTAAATACTCTTGCATGTATTCTTTCTCCTTATAAAAAATCAATTTTTACTAATATTCGCAACAAAGAAACCTTCTGTTTCTTTAGATGGAAATATTCGCAATGCATTATGTACATCATTTATTTCAGAAATAGCTTGCATTGAATTTTTTATTTGTAAATTAATTTTTTCTATTTTTATTCCTAATTCTTGTATAGCCCATTCCAAAATCATCTCGTTTTCTTCTGTATTAAGTGTACATGTAGAATACACCATTCTTCCTCCTGGTTTTAATGCTAAATAAGCACTTTTAAATAGTTTCTTTTGTATTCTAACACACTCTTTTACAGTCTTTTCACTCCAATTTCTATATGTTTTAGGATCTGTCGCTAAAAATCTCCCTTCTCCACTACATGGTGCATCAAGTAAAACTCTATCAAAATAATTTTCATATTTTTTTCCTATAGTTTCTCCTCTACCATTGTTTATTTCTATAATTGTAGCACCTTGTTTATTTACATTATATTTCAATCTTTCACATCTTAAGCTATCTAATTCATTTGCAAGGATAAAACCCTTATTGTTCATCATCGCAGCCATCTGAGTAGTTTTACTTCCAGGAGCAGCAGTAAGATCTAAAACTTTTTCATTTTGTTTTGGTTCCAATACAATTGGTGGCACCATGCTAGATAAACTTTGTAAATAAACAGATCCATTTATATATATATCTAACTCTTGTATTTTCTTTTCTTTAGCATTTTTTAGGATTAGAGCTTCGTCATACCACTGAACTCTTTCGAATTTTATATTATTCTCTTTTAAATTATTCATTACAGAATGCACATTATTTTTAATTGTATTTACTCTTAATGTAGTATTTCTTTCTCCAGCCATGCCTGCTAAAATTTTTTGTACAGTTAGTGGTGAATAATTTTCATACAAATTATTTATAAAATTTTTCGGTAATTTTCTTTCTACTTCTATAACACTTAACATCATTGTTTTCCTCTTAAATATATGAATATTCAGCTTTTATAACTGCATAATAATTGCTATTTTTAGTATGTATTCTATTCTGAATCTCTTTTACTGTTTCCTCAATATTAATCTTTTCATCTGTTGGTATAACTAAATCAAATATAAGATTAATTCTTTCTCCTCCATCAGTCATTCTAAAATCATGAATAGAAAATTTTTCATTCATTTCCTTTACAACTTTCTCTGTATAATCTCGCATTTCATTTATTTCTTTATTATCAACTACTATAGGATCCATATGTATAGTTGTTATACAGCTAAATTTATCAAATATGTCTTGCTCCATTTGATCTATTATATCATGTGCCTTACATATATCAGAATTCGCTGGAACTTCTGCATGGAATGAGACTATCTTTCTTCCAGGGCCATAATCATGCACCATAATATCGTGAATTCCAGCTATTGTTTCATAACCTTTTGCAAATTCTTCTATATCTCTTACAAACTCTGGATCTGGTTTAGATCCTAATAAAATATCTATTATTTCTTTTGTTGCTCTAAAACCAGTAATAAGTATAAATATTGAAACTAATAAACTAACATATCCATCAATTGATACTCCAGCAAATTTAGCAACAATAGCTGAAATCAAAACTGCTAGCGTTGAAATAGAATCAGATATACTATCATATGCAGTACCCTTTATTGCTGCAGAATTTATTGTTTTTGCTATCTTTCTATAAAAAATAAATAGCCAAAGTTTAACTAAAATTGCTACTACTAGTAGAATTATAGTAATATTATTTATGCTAGGTATTGTTGGATTCAATATTTTTTCTACTGAACCTTGTAATAATTCAAATCCCACTAATATAATTAAAATATCTACTATAAAAGCACTAATATACTCCATTCTTCCATGTCCCCATGGATGATCTGCATCTACTTTTTTCTGGGACATTTTAAATCCAATTGCTGTTACTATTGAAGATCCAGCATCAGATACATTGTTTAATGCATCTGATATAATTGACATTGAGTTTGCAATTATACCAATAATTAATTTAAAAACAGACAATAAAATATTTATTATAATTCCAGTAATACTAGAAAGCATTCCATATTTTTCTCTCACATTTTTATCATTTATATTGTCTTTATCCTTTATAAAAATCTTTATTAATAAATTTGTCATGTACGTTACTCCCTTCTAAACTCACAAATATAAATGCTATAATACAATAACTAGTATTATAGCATATTTAACAAAAATAGTAAAACTGTTTTTAAAAAATAATTATAACAATGATTATGCAATATAATCTCTTATTTTCTTTATAATTTCATCAAATTAAAATTCATAAATTATTGCCAAACTTTATAAATTGTTTTTCCATTTTTTATAGTTTCTAAAACTTCAATATGTTTTATATCATCTTTATCTATTTTCAAAGGATTACTACTCACAATAATCAAGTCTGCTATTTTACCTTCTTTAATACTTCCCTTTTTATCTTCTTCAAAATATTGGTAAGCTGCATTTATAGTTACTGCTTTAATGGCATCCATTACCTCTATTCTCTCATCTTCCCCTAAAATTTCTCCTTTTTTAGTTCTCCTATTAACAGCACACCAAATTGTTTCAAACATATTAGGTTCAATAACAGGCGAATCTTGGTGTAATGTAAATAAAATGTTTTCTTTTATGCTACTTTTAGCTGGGCTTATTTGTTTAGCTCTTTCTAATCCAAAATTTTTAACATGTACATCTCCCCAATAATAAATATGAGAAATAAAAAATGAAGGAATTAGGCCTAGTTCTTTTATATCCTTTAATTGATCTATTCCTAATAATTGACCATGAATCAAAACAGGTCTCTTTTTAGATAACAACTTTCCAGCACTTTTTATAGCCATTATAAATTGTTCAGCTGCTTTATCTCCATTACAATGTGCAATAATTTGCAAATTATCATAAATTGATTTATAAATGGATTTCTTAACTAAGCTATCATCCATTAATCCATATCCATAATAATTATCATCATCTATATATGGAGTCCTCATCCAAGCAGTTCTTGCTTGCGGAGAACCATCCAAAAATATCTTATATCCTGCTATTTTGAAACCTTTTTCATATTTTCCAATACTATACCCTAATTTTTCTTTTATCTCTTTTTCACTATTCAAATCAATATATGCTATAACATCTAAGAATATTTTATTACATTTTACTAATTTATCATAAATAGTAATTAATTCCTTTACTAAATATCCCTCTTGTACTGTAGTAATACCATATGAAGCATATTTTAATTGGGCTTTATTTGCATTCTCAATTAGTTCATCTAAAGTAGGCATTGGAATTTTTTTATATTTTCCACAAAAGCATTTTCTTCTAAATAGCCATTAAGCCCATTTTTATCTTTTCCAATTCTTCCTCCAGCAGGATCGGGCGTTTTTTCATTTATACCAAGAACTTCTAAAGCCTTTGAATTTAATATTCCACTATGACCAGATTGATGATGAATGACAACAGGATTATCTGGTAGTATTTCGTCTATTTCTTTTTTTGTAATATGCTTAGAATCTTTGAAGTTATTATTATCGTATCCATTCGCAATAATCCACTTATCTTTTCCAATATTATTATCAATTTTATATTTTTTAAGTTTTTCTTGTATCTTAATATGATCAGTACAGTCATTTAAAGATACCTGTTGTAAATTGTTAGCTACGGCCAAAAAATGGCTATGGCTGTCAATGAGAGCAGGCATCATTGTTTTACCATCTAAATCTATTAATTCTGTATTTTCATCTTTATAATTTAATATTTCTTGCTTAGTTCCCACTTTTTTTATTATATCATTATCTACCAAAATTGCTTCCACTGTTTCTTTTTCTAATGTTATAAAATATCCATTAAAATAAATTTTCTTCATTTTTTCCTCCATTATTATTATGTAAGAAAAGTATTTTTTTATGCGTTAAAGATATACGTTTATTTATATTATTTTTGTATTCTAAAAGCTTCTCTTATGTTTTCACAATCATCAGTTAATGTATCATCCAAATCAAACATTATTGTATTATACATTGTTTCTTACTCCTATATTTAATAATTTATACTTCTTGTTAAATGATACGGTTTTAAAACTATATTTTTATTTTTCCCTTGTTCCCATATATAATCGTTAATATCAATAGAACATATATTATTATTTAATTTTTCTTTTATTTTATCAATTACTATAAGCATATTAGCTCTTATTTCTACTTCATATGCAGAATTTTCTTCAATTTGTTTTTTATTATCTATAATCTCTGATAATTCCTTTCCATACTCCAATATTTCCAATCCCCTCATTACTTGTGGAATCTTGTAATCAGCACACCCAACAAGATTAGAATAGTCTACTTTTATATTTTCTTTTAATTCTCTAATACGTAATATATCAGAAGTTAATAATTGTGCTAATTTATAAAAATATATTGTCTTTTCTCTGTATTTTCTTTCATCCTTAAAATTAGGAA
>CAJFUM010000045.1 GCA_904420285.1 uncultured Clostridia bacterium
AAATAATTAATATTTCTATTATCATTTTTGCTTAAACTTTGTCAACACTTTTTTTTAAAATGTACTTGACATTGGTACCATTTTATACAAATGTTCTCTCTTTAATTGTAAAGCTATATTGAGTAGCTTTATATCTATAATATTTCATTAGAAGATATATATCTTTTAGCCTATTATTTTTTCATACTTTTTGTTTCACATCAATTCTAACACTATATTTTGAAAATTAACATAAACCTATATTTCTAATTACTTCACCTGCAATTAATAGCCCGGCAACCGATGGTACAAAACTAATGCTAGCAGGTGTATCTATTTGTGTCTTAATAGGTTGCTCTGTAGAGTAGAGTACTTTTAATTTAGGTATATTTAATTTCCTAAGTTCTTTCCTAATAACTTTAGCGAGAGGACATACTGAAGTTTTAAAAATATCACTAATTTGAAATTTACTTGCATCTAATTTATTTCCTGTACCCATACATGAAATTATTTTAATATTATTTAAATAGCAATATTTAATAATACTAATTTTAGAAGTTACAGTGTCTATAGCATCAATAACATAATCCACATTTTGGGTAAAAAAACTTTGTATATTATTTTCTTCTACAAAATCTTGTATTGTAATAATATTTGCATTAGGATTTATTTTTAAAATTCGTTCTTTTTCAGCAATAACTTTAGGCTGTCCAATAGTAGAAGTATCTGCAATTAATTGCCTGTTTATATTAGTTATATCTACAATATCTTTATCAACAATTGAGATATTTTCAATACCTGAACGGACTAAACCTTCTACGACATAAGAACCAACTCCACCTAATCCAAAAATCATTACATGTGAATGTTGTAACTTTGTTAATTTATCTTCACCTATTAAAGCTCTAGTTCTATTTAACCAATCTAAATTATACATGATAATTTCTCCTCTTTATATTAATAAATTTTATATATTTTTAGTTATTACAATCTTTAGAATTACATAAATATTATATCATTGTAGTATAGATAGAGCAACAGAGAAAGAACATTATAATAAATATTACAGAAATATTACAATTGTGTTATATGAAAGAGAAAGTATTTAAAAAAGAAACTGATAGTGAGAATAAAGGTATGGTCTTGCTTTTTTAGATTATTGTGATAAAATTAGGAGAGTAAATTATAATTGTATAGGAGAATTAAAATGATTTCATATTTAAAAGGAAGTTTAGAAGCAAAAAATATAGATAGTATAATAATTGAAGTTGGAGGAGTAGGATATAAAGTATTTATGTCTGGAAGCTCTATAGATAAATTAGGAGAAATAGGAAAAGTTGTAAAAGTTTTTACATATATGAGAGTAAGAGAAGATGATGTTAGTTTATATGGATTTTGTACTAATGAAGAGCTAAAAATGTTTGAACAATTATTAGGAGTTAGTGGAGTGGGGGCTAAATCTGCGTTATCAATTCTTGCGAATATTTCTCCATCTAGTTTTGCATTAGCAATAATTACAGGAGATGTTGAAACATTAAAGAGTTTGCCTGGAATAGGAGCAAAATCTGCTCAAAGAATGATATTGGAATTAAAAGATAAAATGAAAACACAAGAAGCTATAGAAGCTAAGGAGATTAATATTAAAGCACCTGTAAAACCACTTGGAAAATTGCAAGATGCAATAGATGCTTTACAAGTACTTGGATATGGAAGAAAAGATATAGATATTGCATTATCTAATATTAATACAGAAGAATTAACAGTAGAAGAAATTATAAAACAGGCATTAAAATATTTGGGAATGTAATTTTTTTAGAAAGAGGTTTATAGGTAAATCCTAAAAAAATCTAAATATATATATAAGGAAAGCAAATATGGACTTAAGTAAACCACTAGCATATAGAATGAGACCAAAAACTTTAGATGAATATGTTGGACAAGAACATATTTTAGGAAAAGATAAAATTTTGTATAGAACAATAAAAGCAGATAGATTATCTAGTATTATACTTTGGGGGCCTCCAGGGTGTGGAAAAACATCTCTTGCAAGAGTAATTAGTAATACTACAAAATATAAATTTACTAGAATAAATGCTGTAACAGCTGGAATAGGAGATATAAAGCAAGCAATAGAAGATGCTCAAAATTTATTAATGAATCCAAGTGGAAAATGTATTTTATTTATAGATGAGATACATCGTTTTAATAAATTACAGCAAGATGCTCTTTTGCCTTATGTAGAAAATGGAACAGTAATTTTAATAGGAGCTACAACAGAAAATCCATATTTTGAAGTAAATAAAGCTTTAATTTCTAGGTCAATGGTTTGTAAGCTTAATCCTCTATCTGAAAAAGATATATATAATGTGCTTAAAAGAGCTTTAGTATCAGAAGAAGGATTAGCAAGCTATAACATAAAGATAGAAGATGAGACATTAAAGAAAATAGCAGAAGTTTCGAATGGAGATGTAAGAACTGCACTAAATGGCCTAGAAATAGCAGTACTGACTACTACAATAGACAAAGATGGATTTATTCATATAACAAATGAAATAGCTGCTGAGTGTGTGCAAAGAAGAAAAGCAATATTTGATAAAAATGGAGATAGCCATTATGATAATATTAGTGCATTTATTAAGTCAATGAGGGGAAGCGATCCAGATGCAGCAGTATTTTATTTGGCAAGAGCTATAAATGGAGGAGAAGATCCAATGTTTATTGCGAGAAGGATAGTTATTTGTGCTTCAGAAGATGTTGGACTTGCAGATCCTAATGCTTTGGTTGTAGCTACATCTGCAATGCAAGCTGTAAATATGGTAGGAATGCCAGAAGCAAGGATTATTTTATCAGAAGCAGCAATTTATGTAGCAATGGCAAAAAAATCGAATGCTTCATATAAAGCAATAAATAAAGCATTGGAAGATGTATCTACTAAAGATACAGGGGAAATACCAATGCATATAAGGAATGCACCTGCAGAGGGAATGAGTGAATTTGGATATGGAGAAGGATATAAATATCCACATGATTATCCTGGCCATTATGTTGAACAACAGTATTTACCAGATAAAATGTTAGGAACAAAATATTTAGAACAAGGGGACGGTTCCTTTGTTTCAATTTCTCAACCTAATCAATAAATTAAAAAATAAAAATATAAATAACAAAATTTGTATAAATAATGTGAAAATATTTAGCTTATCTATTGACAAATTATGTAAAATGATATATATAAATTATTATGTAATTTGCGTCAATTAAAATTTTATTTCACATTATTTTTTTCAAAGGAGTTATTTGTGCCAAGAAAACCAAGAATATATTTAAAAACTAATTTTTTTCATGTTATTAATCAAGGTGTTAATAGAGAATACATTTTTAATAATGATATAAACAAAAAACAATATATAAAACTTTTATTCGATAATAAAGATAAATATGATATAGATATAATTTCCTTTGCTATTATGGATAATCATTTCCATTTACTTATATATGCTGAAAAAATAGAAGAATTATCACAGTATATGAAAAAAGTTAATGGAGTATATGCATTGATGTATAATAAAACTAATAATAGAGTAGGTCCGGTATTTAGAGAAAGATTTAAAAGTCAACCCATTTACGATGAGAGATATTTATTCCAATGTATATTATATATACATAGAAATCCTATAAAAGCAGGAATTACTTCTAATTTAGATGAATATGAATTTGCTAGTACAACGCAATATTCATTAAAAAAAGTAACAAAAATTTTAAATAAAAACATAATAATTATGGAAGAAAACGAAAAACAAGACTTTTTAGAAGTTGAAAAAGAAATGACTGAAGAAGAGGTAAAAAATATAATTAATAAAATTATAGTACAAACAAAAAAAGATATGCACATAACTTCAATAGATAAAAAAGATAAAAAAGTAACAATAAAATTAGTAGATGAAATTAGAAAAAATACAGGAATTACTATGGAAAGAATTGCTAAGTACTTAGGAATAAGTAAAAGCATGGTATATAGATGTATAAAATTAGCAGAAAAAAATGAAGGAATCAATAAAAAAAGTTAATCTAAACTTGTTGCTTGTTTGGCGTTGAAATATACATAATTAAAGAAAACTTAACAATGGTGTACAGCAAGAAGTACCAATTTTTATATACACAAAAAAACCAGACTTTTTTACAATGTCTGGTTTTTTGTGCGAAACAAAAGAACCGTCCCCTTGTTTCAGTTGTTTTATTCTTCTACATTATTATCAACTATTTGATTTCTTTTGGGTTTTGTTTTATTATTTTTAAATATTTCAGCAGCAGCACCTAAGCTAGATAATGCTCCTGTAGCTTCAAATGGGATAAATACTTTGTTTGCTTCTCCATTTGCAACTTCTTTTAAAGCTTCCAAAGATTTTAATTGTACTAATGTTTCATCTGGTTTTGCTTTCATCATTGCTTCATATACCATATGTACTTCTTCAGCTTTAGCTTCAGCGACTTTCTTTATAGCTTCAGCTTCACCAGTAGCTCTTCTAATACGTGCTTCTCTATCAGCTTCTGCTTCTAAAATAGCAGCTTCTTTTTTACCTTCAGCAAGTGTAATTGCAGATTGTCTTTCTCCTTCAGCTTGTAATATTAATGCTCTTTTATTTCTTTCTGCATTCATTTGCTTTTCCATTGCATCACGTATATCTGCTGGTGGAGTAATATCTTTAATTTCAACTCTATCTATTTTACAACCCCATTGGTCTGTTGCTTCATCTAGTAATACTCTTAATTTATCATTAATAGCATCACGAGAACTAAATGTTGAATCTAAATCCATTTTACCAACAATATCACGTATTGTTGTAATTGCTAAATATTCAATACCTTTTTTCAAACTTTGAATTTCATATACTGCTTTAGCTGGGTCAGTAACTTTATAGAAAACAACAGTATCTATAGTAATTGTAACATTATCTTTAGTAATAACTCCTTGAGGTGGAATGTCCATTGTTTGTTGTTTTAAACTAACAATACTACGTACATGATCAAAAAATGGAACAATTATTGTAAGACCTGCATCAGCTATTTTATAGAATTTTCCAAGTCTTTCAATAATATAAACTTCAGATTGTTTTACAATTCTAATTGTTTTAAATGCAATAATTAGTATAATAACTAATAAAACTATTAAAAACCACATAAAAATATCCTCCTAAAATATATTTAAAATATTAATATCAAATTATAAAGAAACTTTAGATGTATCTTCTATTTTTTTTACTACAGCTTTTACACCATCAATTTCTACTATCTCTATTTCTGTATCTTTAGGTAAATCCTCGTCATCTATAGATTTAGCAGACCAAATTTCTCCATCTATTTTTATTTGTCCACTTCCTTCTATATTGTTTATTTTAGAGATAACTATTCCTTTTTTTCCTATAATAGAATAAGCATTTGTTTTTACTTCTTTTGGAATTTTTATAAATTTATTTACAAGTGGTTTAGTAAATATTAATAATAGTACTGATGATACCACAAATACTATTGATTGTATTAAAATACTATCAGTTATAAAACTTGTAAGCATTGCTAAAAGTGCACCTATTCCAAGCCAAAATACTAAAAAACCAATTGTAGCCATTTCAATTATAAAGAAAATACCTGCAGCTATTAACCAAAATACCCACATATTAACCTCTCAATCTGACATAAAGTCTTGTTTTGAATTTAGAGAAAATCCCCTAACAATAATATTATACTATATATTATATAAAAATAAAATAGAAAAATGCAAAAAAAACTAAAAATATGTAGACCGTTGAATTTAATTCAAAATGCCCTTTTATATTATAGATTTACCATATCCGAGATTAAATGCCCGTAATTTAATGAATTTTAAATG
>CAJFUM010000046.1 GCA_904420285.1 uncultured Clostridia bacterium
AAATAATTAATATTTCTATTATCATTTTTGCTTAAACTTTGTCAACACTTTTTTTTAAAATGTACTTGACATTGGTACCATTTTATAAACCATCATATACTTTATTTTCTTTCTTAATTTCTATTTCAAAATCTTTAAGCGGCAAAGCCCACTTAACATTAAATTTTCTACTACTTATAATATTTTGCATTTGGTCTTTGTGTTTCATGGAGATATTCGCAAGATGCTATTTCTCATACGCTACAAAATATTCTACTCTTCTCCCTCATCGAATTGGCTATTATATAAATCTGCATAAAATCCACCTTGTTCTAATAATTCATCATGAGTACCTTGTTCTACAATGTCTCCATGATTCATTACAAGTATTAAATCTGCATTTTTTATTGTAGATAAACGGTGTGCTATTATGAAGCTAGTTCTACCTTCCATTAAATTGTCCATTGCAGCTTGTATTTGAATTTCTGTTCTTGTATCTATAGAACTTGTTGCTTCATCTAAAATTAATATTTTAGGATCTGCTAAAATTACTCTAGCTATTGTAAGTAATTGTTTTTGACCTGCAGAAATATTAGATGATTCTTCGTTTATTACAGAATTATATCCATTTGGTAGAGTTTTAATATAATGGTGCACATGTGCTGCTTTAGCTGCTTCAATCACTTCGTCGTCTGTAGCATCTTCTTTACTATATTTAATATTATCTCTTACGGTTCCTCCAAATAGCCATGTATCTTGTAATACCATTCCGAACATTTTACGAAGTTCTCCTCTTTCAAAATCTTTTACATTATGTCCATCTACTAATATTGCTCCATCTGTAACATCGTAAAATCTCATAAGCAATTTAACCATTGTAGTTTTCCCTGCACCTGTTGGTCCAACAATTGCTATTTTTTGTCCTTCTTTTACTTTGGCACTAAAATCATTTATTATTGTTTTTTCTGGATCATATCCAAATTTTACATGATTAAATTCAACATTTCCTTTTAGTTTACTTGTATCTATTTTTCCTTTTGCTGTATTTACTTCTTCTGGTTCTTCCAAAAATTCAAATACTCTTTCTGCTGCTGCTGCCATTGCTTGTAACATACCAGAAATTTGTGCTATTTGATTAATTGGCCCGAGTAAATTGTTTATTATATTGTATAAAACTTTGTATATTTCCAACTGTAATAGTACCATTAATTGCTAAATAACCTCCAGCTACTGCTACTCCTACATATCCAATGTTTGAGATAAAATTCATGACTGGATGCATAAGTCCTGATAAAAATTGTGCTCTCCAACCAGATTTATATAATTCATGATTAGCTTTTTCGAATTCTTTTGATACTTTATTTTCTGCATTAAAAGCTTTTACAACAGTAAGCCCTCCATAAATTTCTTCTACTTGCCCATTTACATGGCCTAAATATTCTTGCTGTCTTATAAAATATTTTTGAGACTTTCCAACAATCTTTTTTACTATAAAGCCTGCAATTGGTAGAATAACCAATGATATTAATGTCATTTGCCAGCTTATTGAAAACATCATAATAAGTATACCTATAATTGTACAAATTGCTGTAATAATTTGCGTAATACTTTGGTTTAAATTCATACTTAATGTATCTATATCATTTGTTATAATAGATAATACTTCTCCATTAGTTCTTTTATCAAAATAATTCATTGGCAATTTATTAATTTTAGCAGCAATATCATTACGAATTCTATATGTAAGTTTTTGTGCTATTCCTGTCATTGTAAATCCTTGTATGAAGGAAAATACTGCACTTAATAAATATAAGCAAAGCAACATAATTGCTATTTGAGCAATTTTGCCAAAATCTATTCCGCTTCCTCCAGACATTTTTCCTACTATTCCATTAAATACTTCAGTAGTTGCATTTCCTAATATTTTAGGGCCTACAATAGTAAATATAGTACTTCCTATAGCAAATATTATAACTACTATTAATGCAATTTTATATTTAGATAAATATGAATCTATAAGCTTTTTGGTAGTCTTTTTAAAATCTTTTGCTTTTGCTGTTGTTACAGGGCCGTGCATTGGCCCACCCATTGGTCCTGGCATCTATTTTCCTCCTTTCCCATTTAATTCATCTTGTGATAATTGTGATAATGCAATTTGTTTATATGTTTCATTATTCTGCATTAATTCTTCATGTGTTCCCTGTCCTACAATTTTTCCTTCTTCCAATACTATAATTTTATCTGCATTTAAAATTGTACTTATTCTTTGTGCAACTATTATAACTGTTTTATTTTGTGTTTTTTCAGCTAAAGCTTCTCTTAGTTTACTATCTGTTTTAAAGTCTAATGCTGAAAAACTATCATCAAAAATAAATATTTCAGGATCTTTAGCAATGGCTCTTGCAATAGATAAACGTTGTTTTTGTCCTCCAGATACATTGCTACCACCTTGTGCAATAGGATCTTTGTATTTTTTTTCTTTGCCTTCAATAAATTCTGTTGCTTGTGCAATTTCTGCAGCTTTAATCATTTGCTCATCAGACATATTGTCATCAGAATATTTTATGTTTGATTCTATTGTACCAGAGAACAATATACCTTTTTGAGGTACAAACCCAATTATATCTCTTAATTCTTTTTGAGGTACATCTTTAATATTAACCCCATCTACCAATAATTCTCCTTCTGTAACATCATAAAATCTTGGTATTAAATTAACTACTGTTGATTTTCCACTTCCAGTACTTCCTATTAAAGCAGTAGTTTTACCTGGCTCTGCAGTAAAGTTTATATCTTCTAGTATTTCTGTATCTGCATCAGGATATCTAAAAGATACATTTTTAAATTCAACTAATCCTTTTTTGTTTGGATCAAATTTCTTTGTTTCTTCTTTGTCTTTAATACTTGAATCTGTTTCAATTACTTCATTTATACGTCTTGCAGATACTGCTGCTCTAGGTAACATGATTGAAATCATTGAAATCATTAAGAATGCCATTACGATTTGCATTGTATATTGAATAAATGCCATCATATCACCAACTTGCATTGTTCCACTGTCTACATTATGAGCTCCAACCCATACTATTAATACTGTTATAGAACTCATTATAAACATAAGAAGTGGCATCATCATTGACATTGCTCTATTAACAAATATATTTGTTTTCATTAAAATTTTATTTGAGTCTGCAAATCTATCTTCTTCTTTTTTCTCTTTATTAAATGCTCTTATAACCGGAAGTCCAGTTAATATTTCTCTTGAAACTTGGTTCAATTTATCTATTAAATCTTGTAATTTTTTAAATTTAGGCATTGCAACTCCAAATAATGTTGCTACTATAACTAGAATTGCCGCTATTGCCACACCAATAATCCAAGCCATTGAACTATCGCTAGAAGTTAAAACTTTTATAAATCCACCTATACCTATTATTGGTGCATATACAACTACTCTAAATAGCATTGCCAATAATTGTTGTATTTGTTGTATATCGTTAGTACTACGAGTAATAAGAGATGCTGTTGAAAATTCTCTAAGTTCTGCTGTTGAATAACTAAGTACTTTTTTAAATACTTTATCTCTTAATGTTTCTCCTAATTTAGCTGCAACTCTTGAAGATAAAAGCATAATAGATACTGCTGAAATCATACTAATTAATGCTATACCAAGCATTTGTAATCCAGATAATAATATGTAATCATTTTGAAGTTTATTAGTATCAATTCCAATATTAATATATATTTGTTTTACAGATGTTACTGCTGCTTGCTCTTTTACTGTATCTGCCATTTTAGATATGTAATCTGTAAATTGTTTTAACATTTCATCTCTTTGAGCTTCTGGCATTTGTTTAATAATATCCATAATAGACATACTATTAATTAAATTTTTCTGTGCTTCTGGTGTAATATTCATTATTTCCTCTTTTAATTTTTTTGAAGTTTCCTCATTTGAAACAGTTGAATACTCTAAAAGAGGATCAGACATTATATTTTCTAAATTATCTAATTTTTCTTCTGTTAAATCCTTTAAAACATATAATTCTTCTTTAATCTCATAATCTTTTCCATAAAATTCTTTTATTACTTTATTCTGATGTGTTGAAGGTTCATCTTCTATTAATTCATAATTTTCTAAAATTTCACTATCTTTATCAGTAAAGAATAAAAGATTGTTCATATCAGCTTCTGATATTATCTCTGGTACTGCTACTTCTATACCACCTGCTTGTATTCCGTTATTTACAATTTTAGATGTATAATCTGGTAATGCTAAATCTGTTGTAGCTTGCACACATAATAAGATAATAATGAAAATAACTGATACCCAAGATTTCTTCAAGTTTCTTAATACTTTAAGCATAATTCCTCCTTTTACTTTATTATTTTTTCTAATTGCTACAAGTATATATTATACTTCTATTTTCTCATATTGTCAATTAGTTTGTGTCCTAACCTTTGTAAATTTTTTGTGAAAAATCTACTTTATTATTTTATTTATAAGCTTTTAATAAAATCAATCACTTCATTAATACTATAATTAGGAGTAGACGCTCCTGCCATTATTCCAATCTTTTCTTTATTTTTTATATTTTCAGAAAATTCTTTCAATTCTATATATGTTTCAATAATAGATACATCTTTGCAATTATTTTTAGCTATATCATATAATTTTCTTGTATTTGAGCTATTCTTTCCCCCTATTATTATCATATAGTCTACTTCTTTAGAAATTTTTTCAGTTTCTTCCTGTCTTAATCTAGTAGCATTACAAATTGTATTCTTTACCTCTACTTTTATATGCTTAGTTGATTCATTTTGATTCAATTTGTTTTCTATTTCTTGTGCAAATTTATTAAATTTTGTAAGACTAAAAGTAGTTTGGGCTACAATTAATATTTTTTCATTTGTTTTTTTATTATTATCTAAAAATTCTTTTAAAGCAGTAGAAATATCTTCCTCATTTTCTATAATAAAACATTTATCTTTGCAAAATCCAGCTGTTCCAATTGTTTCTGGATGATTTTTTTGTCCTATTAAAAATATATTATAACCATTTTCTACATATTCACTTACTATATTATGAATTGCTAAAACATTTGGGCAGGTTAGATCAACAATTTCTATTTTATTATTATTCAAAAATTCATAAGTAGATTTAGGTTCTCCATGTGCTCTAATAATAACAGAAATTTTATCATTATTAATTTTAGGAAGTAAATCTTCTAATTTGTCAATAAAAATTAATCCTTCTTGCTCTAATTTTTCTACAACCTGTTTATTATGTACAATCTCTCCTAAACAATATACTTTTCTATCCATATTCTTTTTTACATATTCTTCTGATTTTTCTACTGCTGTTGTAACTCCATAACAAAAACCAGCTGTTTTTCCTACTATTATTTCCATTTTAAACTTATAATTCAATTATAAAAATTTCATTTATAATGATTAAACTCATTGAATTATGTCTCCTTTCTTTTAAAATTTTATCACATCATAAATTTTATATCAACATTGTTTAAAAAACTAAGTAAAAAAAGGTTACTAGAAAATGGTTTTGAAAAAATTTATTAATGAAATCCAGTTAGTATGTATGTTTCTCAAATTTTTGCAGTATCTTGCAACGACCAAACGAGCCTTTTAGGCGAGTGCGAGTTGGAGTAACCTAGCACATAATTCTCTTATTTTAATTTGAGAAACATACATACTAACTGGATTTCATGGCATGAATAAAATAAAACCATTGTCTAGTAAAAAAAAGAAACTTTAATTGAATTGAACTCTTTTTATTACACTTTTTATTTAATAATTTTAGTTCATTTCAAAAATAGCTTCTTTTTTTATATTATTCTCCTAATGTGTATTTTGCTACCCAATATCCTGTTAACTCTTTTCCATTAAATTTAAAAGCCTCTGGTATTTGATATCCTGGAGTAACATCAGTCGAATTTCCTTGTATAAAGTTTACATCAGTTCTTCCTTGTGCTGGTTGAGCCTGTTGTGCTGCTGTTATTTTAAACTCATATCTTGGTATCCAGGTATAGTATGTTGTTGTATTATCTGTTTTTACTACAATATTTGCCCATTTTCTTTCACTATAATCATACCAATTACTTGGAATGTTACTTCCATTGTTAGTTATTTTATCACCAATGGTTTCTTTGCCTGTTTCATCATATAACACATAATATGTTACATTTGCATTAAATCCACTTAAATCTGGAGCATTTGCTTCTTGTGTTTTTATTTGTTCAGTTATTGAACCTACATATGCATCTGTAGAACTATTTCTCACCTCAATATGTATTGTATATGTTGTATTTGCTTGTAAACCTGTATATGTAAAATTCTCTGATGCATTATTTGAACTTCCTTTTTTTACTCCATTCAAATAATAATTATATGTTAATCCACTTGTTACTCCACTTCCTGTTATTCCTTTTGTTTTAATTGCACTATTTGTTGTTGTTGTTTCTGTTGCAAAAGCAGGTGCAGATATATCTCCTGCTGTATATTTGGTTATCCAATATCCAGTTAGTTCCTTTCCATTAAATTTGAATGCCTCTGGTATTTGATACCCTGTTTCTGTTGTTGTGCCTGTTCCTTGTATAAATCTTACTGTACTTCTTTCATTTGCTTGGTCTAGTTTAAATTGGTATCTAGGTATCCATACATAATATGTCTCTCCTTCATTATTTCTGGTTACAATATTTGCCCATTCACTAGAACCATAATCATACCAACCTTCTGGTTCTTCTTCTGTTATTGGTATTGTAGAATGTTCATTTCCTTTTTCATCATATGTTACATAAAATGTTGTATTTGGATTAAATCCACTTAAATCTGGACTATTTACTACTGGAGAATCATATTCTTTAGTCATACTTCCTACTACTTCACCTTTACTATTTAATCCTGTTACATTTATTGTATTATTTCCTTTTCTTAAATCACTAAATTCTATTATTTGTGCTCCTATATTATTTACTTTGTCACTATCAGATATTGTTTGTATTATTTTTCCATTTAATGCTATTGTGTATGAAGTAATTGGATTACTTGCAGTTACTGTTGTATTTAATGTTATATTTTTTATTGTAACTACTCCTTGTGTTACTGCCATATCGTAATTTATTGTTGTTGGGCTTATTGCATCTCCCACTGTATATTTACTTACCCAATATCCTGGTAGAGCTTGTCCATTAAATGTAAATGCTTCTGGTATTTGCCAACTTGGATCTTCTGCTATTCTTTCTTCCCATGTTGTTACATTTCCTTCTGCATCTTTATAACTATTATCCACATCTATAAATTGTACTTCACTTCTTTGTGTTTCCTGATTTAATTTAAAACAATATCTTGGTATCCACACATAATATAACTCTTGTCCTGCATTTTCTATATAAATATTAGCCCATTTGCTATCTTTATAGCTATACCAGTTTTCTGTTGGACGATGTGTTACCCAATTTCCAGGTACCATGCTACCATTACTTCCTACTTCTAAATATCTTGTTCTATCCTTCATAAAACCTTGTGTTAAATCTGGGGTACATACATATATTCCATTTACTAATTCGTAATTTCCATTTACTATTACTATACCTGTAGGAGGACTATAATCTAATATTGGTATATCTATATCTTCACACCATTTTACTTGTTGTGTATTATTTTCCACATTTGGATTAGATACATAATACATCTCTCCCTTATATACAACTATATATTCTTCCTCATCTGTAGTTATACCTGGTAATATTTCTCGTATATCTATAGTAACATCATCTATTGTTATATCTTCTATATATTCATCTAATATAGCTTGCTTTAACATTTCTCCAGAGTTTATATTTTTTATATCTGTATCCAATGTTTGAGCTATTCTATCCAATGCATATAGATTGACAGTCTCTTTATATGCAGACATTTTAGTTTTAAAATTTGCCTCTGTAGTTCTATTAAGTAACCCACCACTCATAATAATATTTATTGTTACTGCTGCTAAAATTACTATTACTACTATTGTGATTACTAATGCAATTAAAGTAATACCAGTATTTTTCTTCAATTTTGTTCACTCCCTTGCAAATATGTTTATTTATAAACATATTATTTATTTTCTAATTTTTCTAAAATTTTTAATTGTTATATAACCATTTGCATTTTTTCTTAACATTCATAATAAGTGAATAAGAATCTGCATTTTTAGTATGTCCAATCCATGAGTTCAATCTAATTGCTGTATTTTTAAAATCAATTCTTTTTTCTTCATATAATTTATTCCATAATTTTACACGTTTATATATTTTCTTTTTGTTGTCTTTTTTTATTAATATATAGTTTGGCATAATTTTGTAACCACAAAATAGTACTCCTTGTTTTCCTTTAAAATAATTAGTTTTTTTATTTAATTTTAATTTTAAATTTTCTTCTAAAAATTTTTTTATCTTTTGAAGTATTAATTTTGCTTCTTCTTTGCTATTTAATAGTAAAACAAAATCATCCATATACCTTACATGATATTTTACATGCAACTCTTCTTTTACATAATGATCTAATACATTCAAATAAATATTAGCAAAATATTGTGATGTATAATTTCCTATAGGAATTCCTACTGGACTATCATTATGATAAATGAGCATTCTTGTTAATTTTAAAAATTCTTTATCTTTTACTTTTCTACTTATTAATTCATACAATTTTTCTTTTTCTATACTATAAAAAAACTTAGAAATATCACATTTTAAAATATACATATTAGGATTTTTATTTTCTAATATATACATATATTTATTTAAAGTTTTTACTGCTTTATGGACTCCTCTATTTTCTAAGCAAGCATACGATTGTGTGATGAATGTAGGTATATATAATAGAAATAATATTACCAGCCAAGTCCATTTCATATTTAATTACTTCTTTATGTGTTGATTTATTTTTGCAAGCTCTTTCATATGCTTCTAACATATTTTTAAATTTTAGCTTTTCATAAAATATATTATTTATCCTTTTGGGCATGATTTTATCCAGCCTCCAATTAATTTACCAATTTCATTTATATGTTCTGTCCACACCATATAATTTTTTTGTGTAATATATTGGTATTTATATGAAATCATAACCAAACTTTTTAAAACAACTAAATCAACATCAATAATTTTTAAATATTTTAATTTTTCTTCTATTTTATATGCTTTCCACGCAAAAATAGTATTTCGTAATGAACCATATAAATTATTTTTTATATCGCAACATAAATCAAATCTTTCACTTTTAGGATATTTCTTTAATAAATTTTTTGAATAATAAATCAAATTAACCAATTTCTGATATGTTAATAAACGATTATCTATTTTTGCCATACTAACTCCCAATATTTATGTGTAATATATCATTTTCGCTTTTTCTACTAATACTATATTACTCTTTTATGTTTTACCAATTAAGGAAGGAATTATGTTTCTTTTATATAGTGGAATATTCGAAAAACTCCTTGAAGTTTTTCCTTCTAATTCTGGGGTTGCTACTTCTGTTAATACTTTAAAAGAATCTTTATTTTTAGTTTCCCCTTCCTATATAAGAGTCCAGCACCACACACCGCAACCGCACGACCTAAGTTGTTGTTGTTGCTAGGATTGTTGTTGTTGAAGTCAAACATGCCGTTGCTACCACCACGATAGAAACCGTTGCTACTACTAACCCAATTAGAGTTAGTCGCTACAACATAATCCCTATTTTTCCATTGACATGTACATTTAGTTCTTGCATTAACGTTGAATTTTTAGCCCTCTTCAAACATCAAAGGACAAGGTTCAGAACATTTTAAAGTCCAGCACCACACACCGCAACCGCACGACCCACGTAGCTGCTGAGGCTAGGATTGTCGTAGACGAAGCCAAACATGCCGACGCTACCACCACGAAAGAAACCGTAGCTACTACTAACCCAATTAGAGCTAGTCGCTGAATGCCAGCCTGCACACCCTGGGTTCGTTGCAGTTGCACTTCCTAGTGCGTCTCCTGCTTTAGCTGAATTTCTATCACTAGTATATAAATCATAATATCTTGAATTTACACCAGATAATAAATTAGCTGCCCCAATACCTGCTGTCCACTCATAAGAACTTGTCGGAAGCATTACGCCTGTATTATTTCCTGTTGTACTAGTTGGACTTTTTTCATTGCTTGGATTTCCATATCCTGATGCAGATAATATCGCCATTGCTCCATATTCTGTTGTTCTCATACAATGTACATCTATTCCATTTGATGTATTTGAAGTTAAATCACTTTTTAAAGTTTCTGACAACCCCATTGCTCCATCTGTTGCTTCCATTTTCCTTATATTTGGAACCCAATTTGTTAAATAATCAGTTTTTTTAGTATGTGTACTTGGGTTTGCTTGCAATGCTGCTTTTACATTTCCACTCCATAAGAAAATTAAAGTAATTAATAATATTAATGTAATTCCAATTTTTTTATTTTTCATTATATTTCCCACCTCTAAAATTTATTTAGGTTTTTTAGTGTTTAGGATATGCCTATAAACCTATTTTTTATTTTTATACTCATTTGTTAAACAAATTTCTACAAATAATTACTATTTCTATAAATAATTACTCCATTTTTAAATTTTAAAATTCTTTTATGTTCTCCCCTCCTTTTTTGCACACAAAAATAACAGGCTTTGTTTTTTAACACAGTCTGTTATTGCATATCACAAATAAAGGTAAAAAATTACCTTTGTTTATTTTTACTATTTTTTTATAAAACTTTCCAAATTCAAAATGCTTTCTGTATTTGTTTAATTCACTAGAATATAACTCTCCAGACTGTCCAACAATTCCGCATGTTTACATAAGATGCTGTTGTGGCATCTTTTTTTAGAGCTACTTTGTTCTCTAAACCGTCTCTCTCTTACAACCTCAACGGTTTCGCCCATTTTTATTCTTTCTCCTTTGCTTTTTTCTTCTTTTTTATGCCACTATTATATCAA
>CAJFUM010000047.1 GCA_904420285.1 uncultured Clostridia bacterium
ATTTTTAAATTTCTTTAGTAGCTTTCTTTACTTTTTCCCTAATTATTCTTCACTTTTATTCTTTAGAAAATTTATACTATATAGTAGCACCTAAAATACCTGCATCATTTTTTAAATCTGCTAAAACAATTTTAGGTAGTTTGTCCTTATTAAATACATACTTTCTTTCTTCCATTTCATTTATTAACATTTGATAAAATATATCTCTGAAAAATACAAAACTTCCTCCTAAGCAAATTGCTTCTGGCTCAAATATATCTATTAAATTAGACAAACCTATAATTAAATTGTTAATATACTCATTTATTAATTTTTTCAATTTAGAATTATTCTCATTTTCTTTAATAATATCTAAAAGTTCTACTGCTTTTGCATCTTTAACATCCAAAATATCTTTTACATTTTCTTTAAATCTTTTCATTGAACAATAAGTTTCAAAACATCCTTTTTTACCACAATTACAAATTTGACCATTTTTTTCTATTATCATATGTCCGATTTCAAATCCAGTATTTCTATTTGCTTGTAGTAATTTACCATTTAAAAATACCGCTGAACCTATTCCAGTTCCTAAACATAAAAATACAGCATCATTGCAATCTTTAATTGCTCCATATTTAAATTCTGCAAGTCCTGCAGCTTTTGCATCATTTTTTAATTGAATAGGTACTTTATATTTTTTAGCCAATTTACTAAAATCCAATTTTTCTAGTCCTAAATTTACTAAGTTTTCTATAACTAGACTATCTTTTTTTGGATTTCCAGGTGCAACTATCCCTATTTTTTCTATTTTATATTCTTGTGAAAAAATTTTTATACTCGAATCAATATTTTCAATTATATATTTATCTACTTCTTCTCTTTTTTCAATATCTTGTTCAACTTTCTTTATAATTTGCCCTTTGTGATTAATTAAACCCATTCCTATATGGCTACCACCAATATCAATTCCTATATTCATTTTATCCAATTCCTTTTTTAAAGTTTAAATTACGTATAATATTATACCATATTATATGATTTTTGAACAGTTTTTCAGAAATGAAAAAACAATCAAAGAATTCAATTTAAAAATCATATTCTTTGATTGTAATTTTTTTATATATTTTTTTATATTAATGGTGGTAAATCTACCGACTCGAATATCCATGTTCCCATATATAGTTGTATACATGGTACTATAATTACGCATACAAGGAATATTAAGAATACTCCAACTATTGAATAAACTACTTGTGGGAAAACAGACATCAATCTTTGTATTAAATTATTAATATCTATTTCCATATACTCTACAAGTTTTTTCATCATTTCAACTAAATCAGTCTGCATTCCTATTTTTAACATTTCAGTTTGCATTGAAGATGATAATCCAGAATTTTCAAATGGTTCTATCCAGGATGCACCTATTAAAATATTATTTATTGCAGTTTCTATCATGGATAGCATAACATAGTTTTTAATTACAGATTTACTAACTTCTAGAGAATCTTGTATTCTCATTCCATTTTCTAAGTTTAATAGCATTGCTCTCATAAGCCTAGAAAAATCCATTGCATAAATTAGTTTTCCAAATATAGGCATTCTATATTTAAAATAGTGAAAATTATATTTGCCTTTTGGAGTACGAATATATAAATATATAACTCCTACAATTGCTAAAATTGCTAGTACTGGTATATACCACACTTCTATTAATTTATTACAAAAGTCAACAAACCATAAAGTAATTCCTGGTAATTGCTGAGTTGTTCCTGATTTTGCAAAAGCTTCTTGTATTAATGGAATAATATATGCTACACCAAATATTAAAATACCAATGATAGCTACTAATTGTAAAACATTTGGTATGATTATTTTTTTAATTCTAGATCCAGTTGAATCTACATCTTCTAAATATTTTACAGCTTGTTCTAAAGATTTATTTAGTGCTCCAGATAGTTCTCCTACTTTTATCATATTTATATAAATATATGGAAAAATATCTGAATAATATTCCATTGTAGTATACATATATTCTCCAGCTTCAACACCGGCTAATATATCTTGTAAAATACCTCTTAATGACAAATTATCTGTACTATCTATAATTGTACTTAATGCATGTATATTATTGAAATTTGCTTTTTTTAGTAAGTAAAAGTTTTGAGTAAATATTATTAAGTCTCTTTTAGTAACTTTTTCTTCTCTAGATAAAAACAAATTTACTCTTTCTTTTATTGATGGTCTTGCTATAGCTCTTCCCTGCAATATATTTGCAGATTCAGCTTGTTGCATTATGTCATCTATATCCATCATATTTCTTCTATTTGCTTTAGTTTTTTTACTTCTGTAACCAACCTGGGTTATACTTATAGGTAGTAAATCATTAACCTTAAGCTTTTTTATTAAGTTATTTCTGCTAACATCTTCTACTCTATTTCTAACTATCTGCCCTTTTGAAGTTACAGCCCTATAAACATATTCTGGCATGTTTTCCTCCTTTCTATCTATTATTGATTAATTTTGTGCTCTTTTTCTCTTTTTATTTTTAATTGCATAATAGTTCTATTTAAAGTCTCTATATTTTTTTCTTCAATTTGAGCTTTTGCTTGCTCTAATGTTATAACATCATTTACAAATAATTCTGCAATAGAATTAATAAGTCCAATGCTTCCTTTTTCTAAATTACTTTGAATTGCATCTTCTATTTCAGATACACTAATTTTTTCTTTCCTTATAATTCCAGATACTATATTATCTACAACCATTACTTCTGGAACTAATACTAAATCACCTTTTTTTGATGGCAATAATCTTTGAGAAATAACTAATTTTAGTAGAGATGATATTAAATATTTAACTTGTTGCTGATCTCTTATTTCATAGAAGTTAACCATTCTATCTATTGTTTCAGCACAAGATTTAGTATGAAGAGTACCAATTACAAGATGCCCAGATTCCGCTGTTTCTATAGCTGCCTCCATTGTTTCTTTATCTCTAATTTCTCCTATAACTAATATATCACAATCTTCTCTTAGTGAATTTTTTACACCATCACTATACGATAAACAATCTCTTCCTGCTCCAATTTCTTTTTGTACTATAACAGATTTTTTACTTTTATGTTTGTATTCTACTGGATTTTCTAATGTTAGAATTTTTTTATTTTGATTTTCATTAATTTCATTTATTAAAGCATTAAGTGTTGTTGTTTTACCAGAATTAGTTTTACCAGTAACAAGAATTAACCCTTGTGGTTGATAAGTCATTCTTCTTACAATATCTGGTACTCCTAAATCTTCATATTTTGGTAATTCATTTTTAATTAATCTCATTGTAAGTATTGGTATTTCATTTGCCAAAGATATATTTACTCTAAGACGTATATCTTCAAATTCAAATGAAGTATCTAACTTTTTAGTTTCTTTAAATACTCTATCTTTATCTACGTTTCCTCTAACAAAGTAATCATAAACTTCATACATGTCATCTTCTGTTAGTGGAGCATCGCATTCATATTCAATTAAATCTCTTCTAATTCTTAACATTGGTTTTATTCCACATATTAAGTGAACATCAGAAGCATCTTTTTGTTTTGCAACATCTAAAATTCTATCAATATCTATCATTGCTAACCTCCAAATTATTAGTATATGGCTAATTTATTATTTAATTCTTCTAAATTTGTTATTCCATTTAATACTTTATTTATACCATCTATTATAAGTGGTAAATATCCACTTTCTAAAGCTTTTTGCTTAATATTTATTGCAGATTCATCTTTTACTATTAAAGAACGTAGTTCATCATTTAGCATTAAGATTTCAAATATTCCAATTCTTCCATAATAGCCAGTATTATTACATTTTTTACATCCCACTGCATCATAAGTTTTTATTCCATCTAAATTAAAGTTCACATTATATTTTTCTCCAATTTTATTTATTAGTTCTTTTTCTTGTTGTGTAAATTCTCTTTCTCGTGCACAATGTGGACACAATCTTCTTACTAATCTTTGAGATACAGATGTAGCAAGTGTACTAGAAATATCATAATTTGAAACACCCATTTTTCTAAGTCTTGTTATAACCTCTACAGCATCTATAGTGTGAATAGTAGATAATACATAATGTCCTGTTTGTCCAGCTTGCATTGCAATTTCAGCAGTTTCTCTATCTCTTATTTCTCCCACAAGTATTATGTCTGGGTCTTGTCTTAAAACCGTTCTTAGTGAATCCGCAAAAGTAATTTTTGGATCTACTTCTATTTGGTTTAATCCATTTATTCTTATTTCAACTGGATCTTCAATTGTAGTTATATTAATTTCTGGTCTATTTAGATAATCTATAATACTATATAATGTAGTAGTTTTTCCTTCTCCAGTAGGTGCAGCAATTACTGTAATACTATTTTTCTTGTTAAATGCATTTTTTACTAAATTTTCATCATTTGGAAATCCTAAATCAAATATAGATCTAACATCTTCATTTTTCTTTAGTAATCTTAAAACAAATTTTTCTCCATAAATATTTCTTTGAGAAGAAACACGAATATTATATTCTGGATACATTATAATTCTACCATCTTGTGATTCTTGTTTTTCTTGATGCATATTTGAAATTGCTTTTAGTCTTCCAATAATTTGTGCTTGTTTTTCTTTTCCTATATTAGCAGCATTAATTAATACTCCATCTATTCTATATCTAACTCTTAACCCATCTTGCATTGGTTCTATATGAATATCACTTGCTCTTTTATCCATTGCAGTTTTTATTACACTATCTATAAATCCAGAAACATCTGCATTTAAATCAATATTTTCAGAACTGCCAGCAAATGAATTTAATATTAAATCTACATTTGTTTCAAATGTGATATATTTCTCCATTACTAGCCCTTTATTAAGAAGTAAAAGTCTTACTGTTTCTACAGCTCTTTTATTAGAAGTATCTGCAAAACATACTTTTATTTTTCCACCAACTTCATCAAATGGTATTGCTTTATATTGTTTAGCTATATCTAGAGAAATATAATCTAACATATTTATTCTTATATCCCCTTCTTTTAAATATATAGCTTTTTCTTCTAGTATTTCTCCCATTGCTTCTATTAGTTTATATGGGTCACATACTCTTAATATGTTTAAAATATCTCCTAATTTTTTCTTAGGTTCTGCCTTTTGATAATCTAAAGCTCTTTCAACATCTTCTTCACTTACAATTCCTCTTTTTACTAATTCTATTCCCAAAGGTTGTCTTCTTTTTGAATCCATAAAAACCTCCTCTTAACTTTATTATTTACTTTTTTTAAAAGTTTATTTACAAAATCACCAATATTTTAATGTAAAATCAATTTTTCTTTTCATTGAATCTTGGTCATCTTTTCCTATTTGTATATCTACATTAATAAGATTTTTTGTAATATTATTAACATTATATTCTTTAGGAGTAAAAGTACATTTTAAAACTTTTTGTGCTATAAGAACATCATTTCTATATATACCATTATTTTCATATTTATAAACAGGTCCACCATCAAATTGAATTTGATTGTCAGTTACAACTGCACTACTATAATTCTTAATATCTATTCCAAAGAACATTACAAATTTATTTAGTTCTGATAAATATCTAGGAGTATCTATAACATCGGTAATATTTGAATAAAAGAAAGTACTAATTGTAGTCATTATTGATATAACAATCATAAAAACTATAATATATATTACCAATGCAGATAATGTAATACCATTATTATTTTTTAGCTTATTAGGCATATTTATAACATACTCCTTTCATTTATAATTCTTTAATTTTTAATCTTTCAACTACGAAATCCTGTTTTTTGCCTTGTATAGTATATGATAATGTTAATTTTACAATTTTCATAAGATCTTGATCTTCTTGTTGCCCTTCTATATAATCCCTAATTTCTATTTTTATATCAAATCCATCTGGAATAGCAAATTGAGCTCTATATTGTTCTGGTGTTTTGGTTTGTACTTCTTCATATGATATTTTATCTATATCTTCTAAAATTTCAACAGAATACATTGACATTTGAGCTGTTAAATTAGCAACTACTTTATTCATGTATGAGTTATACATTAAATTTCCTATTAATGCCACAAAAATTCCTATTATCAAAATAGCTATAATCAAATCCTGCATTGTGAATGCTTTTTCAGATTTAAAGTTCACTTTGATTTTTTTCATTACATCACCCATAAAATATTATAAAATTTGTAACCAATAAAATAATTATATTTGCAGTACACATATAAAATCCAATTGGAACTTTTGAATTTTCTATTTTTATATTTTTAACAAATTTAACCTTTCTTTTATTTAAATGTTGCAATAATAATTGTATTGAAACAGCAAGCAGAGTAGTTATTACTGTATAAATATAAACTGTTTCATATGTATATAATACCATTAGCATTGATAAAACTAAAACATCAATTGGATAACTATCTTTTCCCTTTTTCTTTAAATATACAATACTAAATAATAACAATAAACAAGATAAAATTAAATAAATAACATATCTATAAATACTAGCATCATTTTCTACTACATATAGATATATCATATATATAGTAACACAAATAAAGCCAAACAATAATACTGGCTTTTCTATTCTAATTCGTTCTTTATCTATTCCTGCAATGATAAATAAAGAAGCTAAATATAATAATCCTATACAAAAATACATTAATATTTGATAATTTATAGTATATAGACTAAGTTTTATAGACAAACCAAATATTACGAATGTTATACCAGATAATAATTCTAGTAATAAATATCTTGGTCTAATTTTTTCTTTACAATATCTACATTTTCCACCTAAAAACACGTAACTAAGTATAGGAATCATATCTAAAAAAGTTAACTTATGATTACATTTAGGACAATATGATCTTGTATGTGTTATATCCTGTTTAATTGGAATTCTGTATACGGCTAATGTAAAAAAACTTCCAAAAGTTGCTCCAATGCAAAATAATAGTATATATAATATATAGTCCATTTTATCTCCTCGTATTTTAAAACAGAGGTTATACTTAAAATATAATTATATATTTTAAATTATATTCAGTAGTATAACCTCTATATATTTTAGTTTAAAGAAATTTTAAACCGTTTAAAACTTTTTTATTTAATTATGCACCTGCATTTGGTACGATTCCATTTAAAACATCATTTAAATAATGTTCTACATTAGTTATTGATTGTTCTGTATATTTTGTGTCATTTGCATAGAAATCAGCTGCTTGTTCAGCACGGTCTACTAAACCACCATTAAAAGCAAATGAAATTGCTACTGTTGCTAAGATTATTAGTATAACTATTGTTATAACTAATGCAACTAATGTAATACCTTTTTGATTTTTTAACATAAAAAATTCCTCCTTATAAAAATTTATTTTGTATATATCTATAAAAATTATAAATATAACCTTAGTTAATTAAGAATTAATTTTACTTAATTCCTTCATCATTAAAGAATGTTCCTGTTGAATTTTTGTCTACATTTGTTTCTTCATTATTATTGTCATTTGTATCTGAATTATTTCCATTACCATTATTTCCATCTGTAGTTTCAGTAGGGGTTGATTCTTCTAAAGTAAATGGATTTGCTTTACCTTCAACATATCTACCACTTTGTTTATATATATTTAAATCAGAATCTGTAACTTCATAAGTAACCTCTACTTTTTCTGCTTCAGTAATTGTTTCATTTATTTCATCTTTTATTTCATTTGGTGTTGAATATGCTTCTCTTTCTGGTATAACTCTATTCATTGGAATATAATCATAAAATAGTATTCCTAAAATAAGTAATATAGCTATACTAAGAAGCAATATTATAAACACTTCTTTTAATACTGACTTAAGCATAATTGCCTCCATTCCATAATTATTGTTGTGCTGTATTTTCACTAGTTCCGCCACTAATTACAGTTCCTTCATTAGTAGTTCCTTCAGCTGTAGGTGTTGTTGTAGTTCCTGTAACTGTTTGAGTTGTATTTTCTAATTTAATTCTTACACCATTTACATTAAATGTTGCTCTTAAATTATCTCCTTCTGGAACTAATTTAAAGTTTTCTATTCTAAAAGCTAACTCACTATCATCTTCTAATGCAGCAACAAAATCTATAATTCCTACATATTTTCCTACTACAGAGAATGATAAATTTTTTATACTAGAGTCTCCAGCTTCGCCATTCATTACATCTAATACAATGTTAACTCCTTCATTTCTAGCATGTCTACCTATTCTTAACCATAAATATTCAATGTTATATACTTCTTCAGTATTTGCTTTACTTATTTCTGTTTCTGTACTTACATTTGCTAATTTATAATATGATTCTTTATTTTGTAATAAAGTATCTACACTTGCCGATAATTCAGTTTGTTTATTTTGTAAATCATTTTTTATTTTTGTATTTGCTTCTTCTATTTTAGCAGTAAGTTCATCATTTAGATTTACAATTCCTCCAACACTTAGAATATTAATTGACCCCAATGAAATTCCTTGAAATATTGTGAAATATGCCAAAACAATTAATAGTACAACTAGTATTGAAATTAGTACTTTTCTCATGGCAAATCCCCCTCTATTACAATTTTTACAAAATCACCTTGTTTTTCACCTTGTGTTGATACAATATTTTTTAATATTCCATCTTCTTTTAGTTTTGCTTTAAAATATCCTAATTCATCATAATATTTTGATTGTACTTTTATAATAATATGTCTTTCATTGCTAGCTACTGTATTTTCAATTTCTGTTATTTGTACTTCTTTTGGAATTACATCCATTATACTTACTAGCAAATTTGGAATTGTATTTTTAAAGCTTAAATCATCTTGTATTTGTGCATTTATACTTCTTAAATTTTCTTCCATTTCTTTATATTCATTTGCTTTTAATCTTACTTTACTTATATCGCTATCTGCTAAAGAAATTTGTGTATCTGTATAATTACTTACTTCTTGTGCTTCTGAAATTTTATCACTTATTCTATTATCTAAATATAGTGAAAAACCAGAATACAATAATACTAACATTAATACTCCTGCTGCTCCTCTTAATAGCCATCTTTCTGTAGCATCTAATTTTCCAGATAAACTAAAATTAAAATTAATTTTTTTAGCTGGTTTTTCATTTTTTTTGCTTCTTTTATTTCCAAAAGATAAATCTATTTTTAGCCATTCTGGTAATTGATCTGAAAGACTAGGTCTTTTAAAGTTCATGCTTTTAATTCCGTAGCCCAATCCTTGTAAAGCAATAGCTATAGCAGAATTAACTTCTATATAATCTTTTATATTTATCTTTATATTTTCTGTAACAAAATATGGTTTTAATACTTCACATTTTTCAGTCTCAAAAAATTCTTGGAAATATAAATCTATATTATTTACTACAGACATTGTTCCTGTAATATATATTTTGCTATATTTAATTGTTGAATTTATTACTTTTTCTTGTAAATTATTTACTATTTTATATAATGTAGGCATTATATAATCTAAGTATTCGTTTGCTTCGTCTTGTAATTCTTTTCCTTCCATTGTATATATTGTAGAATTTTTACAAATCTCATAAGCTTTAGAATAAGAATTTTCTTTTGATACTATTTTACCTAATATTTCTCCTGCGCCTTCATCCATTTTTTCTACATTATATACCTTTTGGTTTACTATAGTAGTTATAGTAGTAGTATCTTCAATATTAACTATTATTATATTTTCCTTTGGATTAATTGAAGCAACATTTGCAATGCTTGTACCAATTGGAGTAATAGTAGAAACTTTATATTCTCCCATAGGTTGTAATAATTTTGTAATAGAAGATTTATTACTTGATACATGAATAACTTTTATTTTGTCTCTATCATCTATTTCATTTGAAAGTGCATATCTTGTTTCAAATGCATTTCTATTAAGTTTTTTATCAAAACAATATGATTCAAATTCAGTTTCTATAGCCTTTTTTAAATCATTTTTGTTTAACAAGCTAAACATATAGAAATAGTTATACGTTTCCTCGGACAAATTTATACTGATTGGTATGTTATAACTAAAAGTTTCTGATACAATTTGATTTATTGCTTCCCCAATTTTTTCATAAAATTTTATTCCGAAAGATTCAATTTTCAAAGCTTCACGTTCTTTAGTAACTTTTGCATATTTAATTACATTGTTTTCTATATATAATCCTAGACAGCTTGACATTTTATTCTCCTTCGTTTTTTATTTATATCCAATATTATATTTTACAAAATATAATAAATAATACTTGTATTTTTTTCCAATTTTCAACAATATAATTATAGTTCTTTTTATATTTTATCTTTTTTTTTTTAAAAGTCAATAAGATTTTAAAGATTTAACACAAATGTAATATTTCTGTAATATTTTTGTAATATTTCAAAAATTTGTAAATTGTTCTTAAATAGTTGATATTAAATTAAATTTTTTGTTTTTTACATCAAACCCAAAAGAAAAACTTTATTAATAAAATCTAGTATTAATAAAGCTTTTCAAAAATTAATATAAATTAATTTATACATTAATCAGAAAAATTATATAATTTTTTATCCATATTATAGTTCTGTAGTACTTCTTCGTTTGTTAAAGCTCTATTGTATATTCTAACAGAATATATTTTTTCTTTTGTAAACATTCCGCAAGATTCTCCAGAGGCATTACCTCCTAAGGCATATATTGTATTAGTTGCATAGCTTAAACTACCAGATAAATTTTTTGTGTATCTTTTTCCATTCTCATAAAACACTTCTTCTTTTCCGTTATATGATCCACTCAATGAATATATTTTATTTGCTTTATATTTTGTAGGGCTATCTATTGTTTTATATCCTCCATTTACATATACCATTAAACCATTATATCCACTTTTATTATAATCTGATAATCCAATTCCTCCCGAGTCAAAATTGTTTACACCATAAGCTCCTGTAGAATTTTGATGTACCACAACTGTTTCAATCGTAACTACAGGATATTTCATTAGTCCAATATATACCCAATCATCTATTCCATCTGTTTGTAAATAGTTCTCTCCCCATTTACATCCATGTAATATTCCATCATATTTTTCACCTGCTAAGTTTTTCCAACTTTTAGCTTTTGCATCATGTCCTTCCCCAGTGTTATTTATTCCATCGTAATGTACTATTAAACCATCTTGTACATATTCTCCTTCTATTTCTTCTCCTATATCCATTTCTACTTTTCTGTTACTCTCTATTTTTTTCCCTTCTTTTTCCATCTCTACCTTTAATTCATATTCTTTTCCTTTTTCTAATCCCTTATATATATATGTTGGTTCTGTTGTTTCTTCCCCTTCTCTATATTCTTCTTCTCCTTCTTCTTTATACGTATAATAAAACTTTTCTATTCCTTCTGCTCTTATTACTTCTACTTTTATTTCATTATTATTTTTTTCTACTATCTTCATTGTTGGTAGTAAATTTGTTGCTTCTCCTATATACTTTCCTATTTTAGGTACACTTCTATCTATTTCAAATGTATAACCTTTTATGCTAACTTCGTCTCCTTCTATATATGCATCTGGTTCCCTTTCATATATAAAATTATCTAAATATTCATTTTCGTTATATTTTTCATTTACGTTTTTCTCTATATAAGCATCTGCTAATATTATTTCTAATTCTTCCTTTGCTGCTCCCATTTCTGTCTCTTTTTTGCTTTGGTTGGCTCTTTCTATTAAACCACCCTCTCCTAATATTAACATTATACCAACAGTCGATAATATCATTAGTATTGCTATTGTTATTACTAATGATATTAAAGTTATTCCATTATGTGTACCTCTTAAGTTCTTCTCTTCCATTCTTTCGCTCCTTCTTTTAGTTTTGTTTGTTTATAATTATTATATCACATATTCTGTATTTTAATTATTTTATAAAAGTAAATATTATAATTATAATTCCAAATATTACTCTATAAATAGCAAAAGCTTTAAAACTACCTTTTTTCAAATAATTCAATAACCACTTAATTACAATTATTCCAACAATAAAACTTGCTAAAATTCCAACAAAAAATGGTATGCTAAAAACAAAATCTTTTATTTTAAATATAGTAGCTGCAAAAACAATTGGAGCAGAAAGCATAAATGAATATCTTGCAACAGATTCTCTATCAACTCCCATTGCTCTACCAGTAGTCATTGTTATTCCAGATCTAGAAACTCCAGGTATAAAAGCTAAACATTGTGATAATCCAATTAAAAAAGTCTGTTTAAAAGTCATATTTTCATAATTTGTTTTTGATTTTGAATTTTTATCTACTATATATAGGATAATACCCATTACAATTAATGAAATAGCAATTATAACTGGTTTCTTTAATGCATCACCAACAAAAGTATCTAATAATAATCCTATTATTCCTCCAGGAATAGTTGCTATAACTAAATACCAAAACATTCTACCTTCAGTTGTTTTTTTCTTTTCTACAACTTGCTTATATCCTCCAACAATTAATTTTATCCAATCTTTAAAAAAGAATATACCTATTGCTAAAAATGTTCCGAAATGAAGTGCTACATCAAAGCCTTCAAATGCAACATTAAATTCTGGATTTTTAGTCCAATCCAGAATCCATGGTATAATATCTAAATGTCCAGAACTAGAAATTGGTAATAATTCTGTTAACCCTTGTATAATTCCTAATATTAGTGCTTGCCATATTGTCATTTTATCTCACTTTCCTTCCTCGTTTTATCTATTATTTCTTTTATATAACTAGCTGCAGATATAGGCATTTCTTTTCCTGGAATTCCTAACGCAGTAATCACTTTTAGTTTCAAATCTTTAGCTTTTTCTTTATCAATTCCTCCAGGATTTGATGCTACATCAATTATTAATACATCATTTTTAAAACTTTTCAATTCTTCTTTTAAAATTGTTACAGGAACTGTATTAATAACAACATCAATTGCAGCAGCATATTTTTTTATCTCGCTATATCTTACTGGAAAATACCCAGCTTCTCTAATCCACGCCAAATCAGAGTCTCTTCTAGCAGCACAATATATATTTGCTCCAAATGAACTTAATCTTTTACACAATATTTTACCTATTCTTCCATATCCACAAATTAAAATCTTACTTTCATGTATAGTTTGTTCCATTTGTTCAATTATTATTTTTATTGTTCCTTCTGCTGTTGGAATTGCATTTAAAATTGTTAATTCCTCTATTTTTAATAAATCAATGTTTTTAATTGATTCATTATAAAATTCAGTAGGTATATTACCTGCCACAAAAACTTTGTTATTAAGCAATTTTTTTACATCATCTAAATTTATTTCTTTTTTAGAATATGGTGCACTTATATGTATTCCATCCTTAGAAATTGGTACTCCACTAACAATAATCTCTGATTTATCTACAGCTTCTTTTTCATTTGAGCAAATTATAACATTGTTATTTTTATTCTCATTAAAATATTCTTCTAAGCCATATGTATATACTTTATTTCCTTCTTTTGAATATAATTCAGCTAGTCTAACTATTCTCAAATCTCCACCAATCATACTAATATTCATAAAAGACCTCCAAAAGTTATTATTTTCTTATATAAATATCATATGATGGTGTCTTGTACTTTATATTAAAAAAATTTAATTTCCTCTTTGTTTCTCGTTAGCATCTTTTTCTCGTTCTTTCAATTTTTTCATCATCGTTATATCATCATTATTTAAATTACTTATTAATAAACATGTTTTAGATAAATGATTAAGAGCTCTTCGTTCTTTCATAGACAATCTAGATTTTTTAGTTTTTTCTTCATTTTTAATAGGACTCTTTAAATTATTTTTTATTGGTATAAATATAGTTTCCTTTTGGACTCTATCATATATCTTAGGATCTAATTCTATAGCAATATTCATATAATTTATAGCTTTTTCTTTATCTCCCTTTAATATTGCAATTTGTGCTAAATAATAATAAGAACCAGCTTCAACATTTTCTCCCTTCATACTTTCTTTAAAATACTTCTCTGCTTCTTCTAAATCTCCTGCAATTAATGCAATTTGTCCCATACTTAATTTTGCATTATATAATAGAGAATTTATTTCAGCTGCTTTTTTATAAAATTCTGCAGCTCTTTGAAAATCATTTACCATTGTAAATGCCATACCCAAATTATAATATAAATCGTAGTTTCCAGGGTTATACCTTAATGCATTCATATATACATTAATTGCTTCTTTATATCTTTCAGTATTATACAAAATCTCTCCTAACAAATTTGTAGCATCATAATATTCTGGCTTCTTTTTCAATATATCTTGCAATGTTTCTATAGCTTCATCATTACGCTCTGTTTTATTTAATAATTTTGCTATATTATAATTTATTTTTATATCTTTATTATTTATCTCAGATGCTCTTATATATTCATCTATTGCAATATCTGGTTTATTTTCATACTCATATACTTCAGCAAGACTTTTGTGGGCTAAATAACTTGCTGGATATTTATTTATTATTTTATATAAATAAGCTTTAGCTTGTTCAGTTCGTCCAGAATTTAAAGCAATTTTTGCTAATATTACATTTAAAATTTCTGGAAAATCTACCTTCTTTTTATGTTCTACTAAAATTAATATACCTGGTATTATTATTGATAAAATATAAATTATAATTCTAAAAAACAAATTTAGATGTATATTAAATATTAACTCTATAAAATTTATTACAATTCCTATAAACTGTATACCTAATATATACACATATGTAGTATCATTTTTCTTAATAAATTTTCCAAATATTAATATAAACATTACAAAAGCTAATAAATTAAAAATTATTTTTTCTAGCAAGCTATTTCACCTCCTTTATTTATGCTTTTCTTTAATGTTATTTATTAAACTTTTCTTTATATTTTTTCATGCATTTTTCAATTATTCTTTCTGCTTCTTCTCTTCCAAGCATTCTATCAACAGTTGTAGTTTTACCTTCTAATTGTTTATATACTTCAAAAAAATGTTTTATTTCATCAGAAATATGGTTTGGAAGAGCAGAAATGTCGTTATAAACATTTAAATATGGATCTTTTTTGCATATTGCAATTATTTTTTCATCTTCTTCACCACTATCATTCATAATAAGAACTCCGATTGGATAACACTCCACTAAAGTTAATGGCTGAATTTGCTCATTGCATAGTATTAAAACATCTAATGGATCATTATCTTCTGCATAGGTTAAAGGGATAAATCCATAATTAGTTGGATAATGGGTAGCAGTATATAATACTCTATCTAATTTAAGCATTCCCGTTTCTTTATCCAACTCATATTTATTTGTACCACCTTTTGGTATTTCTACTACTCCTACAAAATTAGTTTTTGTAATTCTACTTTCATCTATATCATGCCATATGTTCATAAAAAACCATATCCTTTCCTATAACTAGATTTCTATATTAAAGTATAAATTAATTTTTATTTAATCTTTCTTCAACTCTTTTTACCGCTTCTCTCTCGTCCCAGTAATATTGTACACCTTTTATATCTTGGTATTGTTCATGTCCTTTTCCTATTAATAAAATTATATCTCCTTCTTCTGCATTTTTCATTGCATATTCTATAGCTTGCTCTCTATCATCAATAGTAATGTATTTTCCTCCACTTTTATTTAATCCTATTATAATATCATTATTTATAGATTCTAATTCTTCAAATCTAGGATTATCTTCAGTTAAAATTGTAAGTCCTGCATATTTTCCAGAGATTTCTCCCATATCATATCTTCTATCTTTGGCTCTATTGCCTCCACCTCCAAATATGCATACTATTCTTTTTGGTGTATATTCCATAATAGTTTCCATTAAATTGGTCATTTCTGCTTCATTATGAGCATAATCTACAATAAGTTTATATTTTGGATTTGAAACTACTAATTCCATTCTACCTTTTACAGATACAGATTTTAAAGCTTTTTCCATTGCCGCAATACTTACTCCTAATTCATTTGCTATTGTAATAGCACATAATGAATTATATACCGAAAATCTTCCTGGGATTGAAACTTTAAAATCTTTATTTATTTTTCCTATAACTGTAAATCCCATTCCTAGAAAATCATTAGTCATAATAAATTGTATATTTTCTGCTTTTACATCAACATTATTAGAATTTACACCATATTTAATAATATCACAAGTATGGTTTTTTATTATTTTTTCCCAATTCATATCGTCAGCATTTATTATTCCTACTTTACACTTTTGAAAAAGCATATTTTTACAATCTAAATATTCTTCAAAGCTTTCATGTTCTCCTGGTCCAATATGCTCTTTAGAAATATTTGTAAATACTCCATAATCAAACTCAAATCCATCTACTCTATGCATTTTCAATCCTTGTGATGATACTTCCATAACTACATATTTACAATCTTCTTCAACCATTTCTCTAAATAGTTTTTGAATTTCATAATTTTCTGGAGTAGTATTATGAAGTGTAATTTTCCTTTTTCCTATAAAAGCTCCTATTGTTCCTATTAAACCAACTTTTTTTCCATCTTCTTCTAACATCTTTTTTAGTATTGTAGATGTAGAAGTTTTTCCTGCAGTTCCTGTAATTCCTACAATTGTTAATTCTTTAGCAGGATAATCAAAATATGCTGCAGATATTTCTGCCATTGCATTTCTTGCTGATTTAACTTTTATAACAGTTACGTCATCTTTTATATCAACATCTTTTTCTATTAGTATAACTTTTGCACCATTTTCAATGGCATCTGGTATAAACTTATGAGAATCTGAAGTAAATCCCACTTTAGCAATATACATGTCCCCTGGTTCAACTTCTCGTGAATCATATTTTACATCCGAAATATTTACATCTAGGCTTCCTTTTACAAGCTCATAATCCACATTTTTTAATAATTTTGTTAATTTAGTAATTCTATGTTCATTAAGAATATTATCTACATCTATTTCTGATTCAAAAACAGTATGAGATGGACCTTTCATAAACATCTTTCCAGTCTCTTCATCCCAATTTGTTTCTAATACTCCTCCTATTTGATGAACTTTTACTTTTCTATCACATCTTCCTGTTAATACAGCTGCTACAGTAGCTGTACAACAGCCAGTACCACAACCAATAGTTTCTCCTGTACCTCTCTCCCATTCTCTCATTTTTAAAGTATGTCTATCTATAACTTGTGCAAATGTTACATTTGTTTTATTTGGGAATAAATCTGTTTTATATTCTATTTCTTTTCCGTATTTTTCTACATCTAAATTGTCCACATCATCAACGAACATAACACAATGTGGATTTCCCCATGATACAGCAGTAATATAGAAAGTTTTATCTAATATTTTTACTTCTTGCTCTATAAATTCTGGTAAATCAGTATTTACAGGTATTTTAGTAGTATCTAATACTGGTTTTCCAATATTTGCTTCAATATTAATTGCTTTATCATTTTCTATAGTTAATTTTACATGTTGTATTCCTCCAAGTGTTTCTATTGTAAGTTCATCTTTATCTGTTAATTTATGGTCATAAACATATTTGCTCAAACTTCTTAGTGCATTTCCACACATTTCTCCTTCTGTACCATCTGGATTAAACATCCTCATTCTAAAATCTGCTACATCTGATTTACAAATTAAAACTAATCCATCAGATCCTACACCAAAATGTCTATTACTAATATATTTTGCAAGTTCATGCACATTATTTATTTTTTGATTTATTGCATCTATATATACATAATCGTTTCCATATGCTTGCATTTTTGTAAACCTTGTCATATTATTTCCTCCTTTAAATTAATCCATATACAATTACAAAGCCTTTTGATTTTAATCAAAAAGCTTTATATCTGTTATTCCATTGCTTGCTTTAAATCTGCAATAATATCATCTGCGTCTTCAATTCCAACAGATAAACGAAGTAATGTATCTGTTATTCCTAAAGCATTTCTTTTTTCTTCTGAAATTTCTGTATGTGTTCTACTTACAGGATGAGTAATTAAACTTTCTACTCCTCCTAAACTTTCAGCAAAAATTACTAATTTTAAATTAGTTAATATTTTATTTACAGTTTCCATACTATCTACTCTAAAAGAAATCATTCCTCCAAAACCTGTTGTTTGCTTTTTAGTAACCGCATAATTTTTATGATCTTCAAATCCTACATAATAAACTTCTTCTACTTTAGGCTGATTACGTAACCATTCTGCAACTTTTTTAGTGTTTTCATTATGTTTTTCCATTCTTAGTGCTAATGTTTTAATTCCTCTTAACATAATCCAAGAATCCATTGGTCCTAATCCAGCACCATATATATACATTTGTATTTCTAGTTTTTCTCCTATATCTTTATCTTTTACTACAACTACTCCTGCTAAAACATCATTATGGCCTGCTAAATACTTAGTTCCGCTATGTAAAACTATATCTGCTCCTAAAGTTAATGGTCTTTGGAAATATGGTGTTAAAAATGTATTATCAACTACAACTAAAGCTCCTATTTCATGTCCTATTTTAGAAATTGCTTCTATATCTGCTACTTTCATCATTGGGTTTGTTGGAGTTTCTACAAATATCATTTTTGTATTTTCTTTAATTGTTTTCTTTAACAATTCCAAATCAGATAAATCTATACTATCATATTCAACTCCATGTAATGTTAAAACTTCATTTACTTCTCTAAAAGTACCACCATATATATCATCTGACATAATAATATGGTCTCCTGGTTTTAATAAAGAAAAAACAAGTGTAACAGCAGCCATTCCAGAATTTACTGCAAAAGCTCTTGTTCCTTCTTCTAGTATTGTCATTGTTTTTTCTAATTCTTCTCTTGTTGGATTAATGCATCTAGAATAATTATATGGATCCTTTATTTCAATTCCACTATGCTTATAAGTAGCTGTTTGATAAATTGGAAAGCTTAGTGATCCTGTTGCCGGATCTACTCCAAGTGCACCATGTACAACCTTTGAAGATAATTTTAGATTTTCCTTTCTGTCAAAATCTTTATAATCTTTTGAATCTTTCATGTTTATTCCTCTTTCCCGAAGTATAATTTTTTATTTAACTTCAATATTTATTTTACAGTATATTCTTAATTAAGAATATAAGCCTGCTGGTTTAAACACGTTATTATTATATACTAATATAAAGTAATAGTACAGCTTTTTTTATATTTTTTTATATTTTTTATTCCAGTTATGAAACAAGGGGACGGTTCCTTTGTTTCAAAATTGGATATTTACTCTGTTCTTAATGCTTCTACTGGATCTTTATTACTTGCCATTTTAGATGGTATTAATCCCGCTATAATAGTTAAAAACATACTAATTACTACAAGTATTATTGCTCCTACAAATGGTAAGTTTGCTATTCCAGAAATATTAGTAATTGCTTTTATAATAAGGTTTATTGGTATATTTAAAACAATTGTTACACCAATTCCTAATAATCCTGCCATTAAACCAACTATAAATGTCTCTGCATTAAAAACTCTAGAAATATCTTTTTTAGATGCTCCTATACTTCTTAATATACCTATTTCTTTAGTTCTTTCTAATACTGATATATATGTAATAATACCAATCATGATTGAAGAAACAACTAGTGAAATTGCCACAAATGCAATTAGAACATAACTAATTGTATCTATAATTGTAGAAACAGAATTCATCATTGTTCCAACTATATCGGTATAAGTAATTACATTTTCTTCTTTCTCATTTTCTCTTGCATTTTGGTTATATTTTTCTATTTCCTCAGCTATTTTATCTTTTGACTCAAAATCTTTAGGATATATATTTATAGAACTTGGATCTGATAAATCTACTGCTCCCATCTTTTCTAGATTACCTTCATATGTAGCATTAGCATTTTCTGTATATTGAGCCATTAGTTCAGCAAGTTCCTCTTCTGAAAGGGTTTGCATATACATTTTTTGTTCGTTTGATAAACTCTGAAAATCAAACTTTTCGTCAGAGTCTTCTGGGAATTCAGTTCCTGTAAATATATTTATATCTTTATTTTCTTTTTGGTCTTTAACAATATCAGATTCATTTACTTTATTTATAACATACTCTTTTAAATTCTTTGTATAGCCAATAGAACCAGACATTGCAGTAGTAACACTATTTTCACTAGGTCTTACTATTCCAACAATTTTAATTTCTTCTGCAGTTTCTAATTTATCTTTTATAAATTCATCATTATCACTTTTATCAATCCATATATCATTATTTTTTTCATAATAATCTGTATTTAGTAGTAATTTAAACTTTGTTTTCAATAATTCTTCATATGAATATGATTTTTCTAATGTTTCTTCTATATCTTCTCCATTTTCTATTTTCTTATATTTTTCTTCTAATTCATCTTGGTTAAGTAATCCTAATGAATATAGTGTATAATCACTTATTTCATTATTTTCGTCTACTATTAACACAACTTCATTATATTCTTCCGGCCATTTTCCAGATAATACATCATATTGTGATTTTAATAATTCTTCATTATCTAAAAGTTCTTGCCACACATTTGTTTCTGCAAACATCATATTCTCCATATTTTCCATTCCTATTTTAGACAAAACTTGGCTTGGATTTACTTTTACTATATCCTCACTATTATCAGCATAAATATTTAAATTCAAATCATAACTATACTGAATAGCATTAATATAATTTCTAATTTCAGAATCATCAGAATCTAAATATTTTTTAAATTCTTTTAAATTATTATTTTCTAATTTAGTAGCTACCGTACTTAGCATATTATTTACAACATTTCTTGAATAAATTCTTCCCTCTTCATGTTCAGAATTATCCATATTTTCTTCCATCATTGAAGTCATCATACTTGCTACATCTATAGTTTCTTCTTGTACTGTTATTGGATAAGAAGATAAAGTATCTTCCTCAACCTTATTTATATACAATTGCATTCCACTAGACAAAGATAATATTAATGCTATTCCAATAATTCCAATACTACCAGCAAAAGATGTTAAAATAGTTCTACCTTTTTTAGTCATCAAATTATTTAAACTAAGAGACAATGCGGTAAAGAAATTCATTGAAACTTTGTTATTAGCTTTTTCTGTTCTATCTTCTTTTTCTTCGCCCTCTTTTTTATAAGGATTTGAATCATCTGTAATTTTTCCATCTAAAATTTTTATAATTCTTGATGAATATTCATTTGCCAAATCCGGATTGTGTGTAACCATAATTATCAATTTATCTTTTGAAATCTTTTTTAGTATTTCCATAACTTGTATACTTGTACTAGTATCTAATGCTCCAGTCGGTTCATCTGCTAAAATAATTTCTGGATCATTTACTAAAGCTCTTGCAATGGCAACCCTTTGCATCTGTCCTCCAGATAATTGATTTGGTTTTTTATGTATTTGTTCTTTTAGTCCAACATCTTCTAATGCTTTAATAGCTCTTTTCTTTCTCTCTGCTTTGGAAACTCCAGATAAAGTTAATGCAAGCTCTACATTTGCAAGTATAGTTTGATGTTGGATTAAGTTATAATTTTGGAATACAAAACCTACAGAGTGGTTTCTATACATATCCCAATCTTTGTCTTTAAATTCTTTTGTAGATCTACCATTTATAACTAAATCTCCTGTAGTATATCTATCTAATCCTCCAATAATATTTAAAAGAGTAGTTTTTCCACAACCACTCTGTCCTAATATAGAAACAAATTCACTTTTTCTAAATTGTAAAGTTATTCCCTTTAAAGCTTCTACTTTACTATCTCCAGTAATATATTCTTTTGTTATATTATCCAATCTTAACATGCACAATTCCTCACTTACATTATTTTATTTTTATATTTATACAATATTCATTTTCTTATGTCAATAGATTCAAACATTCATAAAGTAGTAAAAAATACAATTATACTACATAAAGCAAAATACAAAAGAAATGTAATAAACTTCCAAGTAAAATAAATAAGTGAAATATAGAATGCATCCATTTGTGTTTTTTTCCTACTCCATATAAAATTGCACCTATTGTATATGCAATACCTCCAGCAATTAATAAAATCAATCCATTACTAGGTAGTAATTTGGGTAATAGGTTAGCTTTAAATATTATTGCCCAACCCATTCCCAAATAACATATCATTGAAAATATTTTATACTTTTTTAAATCAATTGCATTTAATATAATTCCTATTATGGCCATTGCCCAAATTATTCCAAATATTATCCACCCTGTAGCAACATCATATTCTCTAAATGTACATAATGCGAATGGGGTATATGAACCTGCAATAAGTAAAAAGATTGTACAATGATCCAATACTTGCATGACCTTTTTTCCGCTTACATTTTGGACTTAGCCCATGATAAATACTAGACATTGTATATAATATTAACATTGTGCTTCCATAAATTGCACTACTAACTACACCATATACATTTTCATGTACTGCTGCCATTACTACACAAAGGACAATCGCCACAATTCCTAGTACAGCCCCTACTATATGAGAGGTCATATTAAATATTTCTTCTCCTTTTGTGTAAACTGGTAAAATTCTGTCTCTTAATTTTGTTCTTGTCATTAAAGCACTCCTTATTGTATATTTTTATTATTTTTTTCAATTATTCTACTAACTATTATCTATAATTTTATCTATTGAATCATTCCTCATTTTTCTAATAATATTACAACTATCTGCTAATTTCTTAGAAGTTTCTTCATCTAATTCTAGTTCCAATATTTCCCTTACTCCTTTTGAATTGATAATAGCTGGAACACCTATATAAATATCATCTTGCCCATATATTCCATCATGCAAATAAGTAGATACTGTTAATATAGAATTTTCATTATCTAAAACTGCTCTTACAATTCTATTTAAAGCCATTCCTATACCATAATATGTTGCTTTTTTCTTTTCTATAATTTCATATGCTGCATTAACAACTCCCTTATGAATTTTATCTAAATCATCTATTTGGTAATTATTATCTTTCATTATATCTATTACTCTTTTACAGCCAATATATGCATGTTTCCATGGCACAAAAGATGAGTCCCCATGTTCTCCCATAATATATGCATGAATATTTTTACTAGAAATTTTAAAATAATCTGCAAGCATATATCTAAGTCTAGCAGTATCTAAAACAGTACCTGAACCAATTATCTGATTTTTAGGAAGTCCAGATACTTTAGCTACAACATATGTCATTAAATCTACTGGATTACTTGCAACAATTATAATTCCATTAAAACCACTCTCCATAATTTGAGTAGTTATACTTTTCATTATTTTAGTATTTACTTCTGCAAGCTCTAATCTAGTTTGCCCTGGCTTTTGTGCTGCTCCAGCTGTAATAACTACTATTTGTGCGTCTTTGCATTCATTATAATCTCCTGCTTTTATAACCATTTTCTGAGGAGCATATGGAAGTCCATGTGCTAAATCCATTTCTTCTCCAATTGCTTTATCTTTGTCTACATCAATTAAAACAAGCTCATTAATTCCACCTCTATTAAGCATAGAAAATGCCATACTCATTCCGACAAAGCCTGTTCCGACAAGTACGATTTTTCCTTTTTTCATAAAATCATTCCTTTCGTTTTATACTTTATCATAGTATGGCATTTTTTTCAAATATTAAACAACTTTTATAACATCATTTTCTGCTATAATTTTAACTTTTTTATTAGGTACAATTTTTCCATCCAATATTGCTTCAGCAATTTTATCCTCTACATTACTTTGTATAGCTCTTTTTAAAGGTCTTGCACCATAATTTGTATCTATACCTTTTTTTGCAACTAAATCTTTAACAGAATTATCAATTTTCACATTATATTCTTGTTTTGTTAATCTTTCTTGAACTTGTTTTAACATTATCTCTATAATTTTATCAATATCTTCTTTGTTCAATTTATGGAATACAATAATATCATCAATACGATTTATAAATTCTGGTCTAAATTGTTTTTTCAATTCAGACATTACATCTTTTTTAATATTCTCGTATTCTTTTTCTTGTCCTTCTTTATTCTCTTCAGATTTACTAAAGCCTAAAGTAGTTTTATCTGTAATCATTCTAGCCCCAACATTTGATGTCATAATAATTACAGTATTTTTAAAGTTTACTGTTCTACCAGTTGCATCAGTTAATCTACCATCATCTAATATTTGTAATAACATATTCATTACATCTGGGTGTGCTTTTTCAATCTCATCAAATAATATAACAGAATATGGTTTTCTTCTAATTTTTTCTGTTAATTGACCACCCTCATCATATCCTACATATCCTGGAGGAGAACCTATTAATTTAGCCACAGAATGAGATTCCATATATTCTGACATATCTATTCTTATCATTGAATCTTCATTTCCGAATAATGCTTCTGCTAAAGCCTTTGATAATTCAGTTTTTCCTACACCTGTAGGTCCAAGAAATAGGAATGAACCAATTGGTCTATTTGGATCTTTTAATCCAACTCTTCCTCTTCTTATAGCTTTGCTTACCGCTTCAACAGCTTCATTTTGTCCAATCACTCTTTTATGTAGAGTTTCTTCCAAATGTTTCAATTTTTCATTTTCATCTTGTGTAATCTTATTTACAGGTATTCCTGTCCAGCTAGCTATAACTTCAGCTATATCTTCAGCTGTAAGATTCATAATATTCTTACTGTTCTTATTTTGCCATTTTTTCTTCTCTTTTTCTAATTTTTCTTTTTCTGCTTTTTCTTGATCCCTTAATGTAGCTGCTTTTTCAAAATCTTGTACACGAATAGCTTCTTCTTTTTCTCTATCTAATGATTCTATTTTTTCTTCAATATCTTTTAAACTATCTGGCATTGTATATGTTCTCATTTTTACTCTAGAAGCCGCTTCATCAATTAAATCAATTGCTTTATCTGGCAAAAATCTATCATTTATATATCTAACAGAAAGCTCTACTGCCGATTTTATTGCTTCTTCTGTAATTTTCACATTATGATGAGCTTCATATTTATCTCTTAGTCCTTGTAAAATTTGTATTGTTTCATCTTCTGTTGGTTCACCAACTGTTACAGGACTAAATCTTCTTTCCAAAGCACTATCTTTCTCTATATATTTTCTATATTCATTTAAAGTAGTAGCTCCAATAACTTGCACTTCTCCCCTTGCTAATAATGGCTTTAAAATATTTGCTGCATCTACTGCACCTTCAGCAGAACCTGCTCCAACTATAGTATGAATTTCATCTATAAATAATATTACATCTCCTGCTTTTCTTACTTCAGATAAACACTTCTTTATTCTTTCTTCGAAATCTCCTCTGTACTTAGCACCAGCAACCATTCCAGAAATATCTAAACTAACTACTCTTTTATTTTTTAACATTTCTGGAACATCATCAGCAACAATTTTTTCAGCTAATCCTTCCACTACTGCTGTTTTTCCAACACCTGGTTCACCAATTAAACATGGATTATTTTTAGTTCTTCTAGATAAAATTTGAGTTACTCTATCAATTTCTGTTTTTCTTCCTATTACTGGATCTAATTTACCTTCTCTAGCACTTTTAGTTAAGTCTGATCCAAACTGATTAAGTGTAGGTGTTGAATTAAAGCTACCTTCTGCTTTATCTGTACTTCTTTGCATATTTGAATCTGTTCCATCTTCATTTATTACTTTTATTATTTCATTATATAATTTTCTTGGATCTATATTTAAATCCATCATAATTCTAACAGCAACACTATCTCCTTCTCTCATAATTCCAATTAATAAATGTTCTGTTCCAATAAATTCAGATCCTAACTTTCTTGCCTCAATAAAAGCATTTTCGATAACTCTTTTACTTCTAGGTGTAAAACCTAAAGATTCACTTTCTGTTAATGGATCTCCAGTGCCTATTAATAATTCTATCTCATTTAAAATGTCTTCATCTGTTATATTTTGATTTTCTAAAACTTTGCTAGCAACTCCAGTTCCTTCTTTTGCAAGTCCATAAAAAATATGCTCTGTACCAATATAATTATGGCCTAACTCTAATGCAATTTCACTAGCTATTTCTATAGCTTTTTCGGCTCTATTTGTAAATTTATACATCATATTATTCACTCTCCTTTACATGATTTTTATTTTCTAATTAACCCCAATAATTATATAATCTATTCTTTTATAATTTGTTTCATTACTTCTGCTCTTTTTATATCTCTTTCATATCCATCTAAAGTTTTTCCTATATATTTTTGTAGATTTCCAGATTTATTGTATAATTCTAGTTTTCTAACTTTTGAATCATCTATTTCTTTAATTATACCTAAATCTACACCTAATTTAATATCAGATAATAGTTTTCTGCATTCATTTTGTGAAAGTTTACTTGCATAATTTATTGTTCCAAATGCTCTATATACTCTATCTTCTAATTCCATTTCATTTTTTCCTAAGTATTTTCTAGCTAATCTTTCCTGTTCTATAATTTTTTCAGTAATGTTTTTTACATTAGCAATAATTTCTTTTTCAGTAATTCCTATAGTTTGATTATTAGATATTTGATACATATCTCCTATATCTTGTGTTCCGTCTCCATTTACTCCTTTTATGCTCATACCTAAATTATTTACTATTTTCAATATCTTAGTTAAATTTCCTGTAAGAGTTAATGCAGGTAGATGAACTATTACAGATGCTCTCATACCAGTTCCAATATTTACTGGAGAAGATGTTAAAAATCCAAATTTATCACTATATGAATATTCTATTAGATCTCCTATTTTTTCATCTAATTCAATAATTAAATTCATCAAATTTTCTAATTCTTGGCCACTACTAAATACTTGTATTTTTATATGATCTTCATCATTAATCATAATACAAATATTCTCTTCTTTATTAATTACCAAACCTTTATTTTTATCTTTACTAATATATTCTGGAGTAACTAAATTTTTTTCTACTAAACTTAGCTTAGTTACATCATCTAAATTTTTTAAATCAATAAATTCTAATCCATATCCCAAACTTGGAACTATTTCTTTTATTTTTGATAATATTTTTTCTTTCTCTTCTAAAGAACATTTACTTAAGAATTTAAATCCGTTTAAATTTCTTACTAATCTAATTCTAGTACTTAATACTACATCAGAATCTTTTCCATTTTGTAAATACCAATTAGCCATTTTTATCACATTCCTTTCCTATATGATACTAATTTTCTTTTGAATCATCTTTCTTGTTTTTTTCATTCTTTTTATTTTCTAAATTCTTAATTTCGTCTCTAATTTTTGCTGCATCTTCATATCTTTCTTCTTTTATTGCTTTTTGTAAATCCTTTTGTAATTTGTCTAACTTATTTTCTTTATTATTAGAGCTTTTTTCTACTATATTCTCTTTTAAATTATCTTTAGAAGTAATTTTTCTATATTCTCTTCCTATATGTTTGCTTGCTCCTTGTAAATTTTTTAATATTGGTGTAATTCTATCTTCAAAAATATTATAGCAATTGCTACAACCAAATTCTCCAGTATTTAAAAAATCATCAAAAGTATTTCCACATGATTTGCATTGTAAATTTTTAGTTCCTATAAAATCTGGAATTAAATTATTACTATAATCATTAAAGAAATCACTAAAGAAACTAGAAAAGTTTATAGGCATGCTAAAACTCATATCTTTTAATCCCAATTCTCTAGCACAATTATCGCAAAGATTCATCTCCTTTTTTACACCATTTATAACTTGTGTATATCTAAATGTTACTTCATTTTTTCCACAATTTTGACACAACATAATAAAAACCTCCTTTAATTTTATTTTTTATTAAAAATTTATTGTCAATCTTCTACTAAATTTATAAGCATATTTTTAAAAATTCTTGCCCTTAATTCATCTTTTATATCTTGCGATACAGTAAGTACATTATCACTAGTAGCAACTTTTAATAATTTAGCTTCTTTTTCTGAAATTACATTATAAGATAAGAAGTTACTAAGAAAAATATCTACTTCTTGTGATGATATTTTGTCTCCTATACTAGATATTGCATGCATCAAATAATTGCTTTTAGTTGTATTTATCTTTCTTATACTTATATGACCTCCACCACCTCTTTTGCTTTCTACATAATAACCTTGTGATGGTTTAAATCTTGTAGATATTACATAATTAATTTGAGATGGTACACAATTAAAATGTTCTGCTAAATCATTTCTTTGTATTTCTATATAATCATCATCATCAAATAATTGTTTTATAAATTCTTCTATCATATCTGACATTCTCATCTTATCACTTCCATTTCTATACTTCGATTGCATTTATCATTGACTTTGACTTTCTTTGACCTACAGTATATATTATACTCTCCTTTTACAAAATGTCAATAGTTTTTTAAAAAAAATTTTTATGCAATAAGTCTTGTATATTAAATCTTTTGTATTAAACCTGCATTTAGTTTAAAAACTTGCCAAAAATTTTTATGCGATATTAAAGTATAAAATCTTTTCTAAATCTTACTTATTAGTAAAATTGTAATAAATGTATCGACAACAATGTAAAATAATGGTATATTAGCAATATTCGTTTTCTTTGTAGAAAATGAATATTGTTAGTATATAGGTTTAACTAAATCTTTATGCTAACGATAAAACTTATTGTTGATATCTTTTTGCTTTATATGAGAAAGACATCTGGTAAAATGTCAAGATAAAATTTAAAAATTTTTTTAATTTTTTGTACATTGATAATATAAAAAGAGCATACTTA